>NZ_JARWAN010000001.1:0-268025 GCF_031451755.1 Vreelandella vilamensis
GAACCTGCTCCCGGATAAATTGATGAAGAAGCTCCCTGGCTGCTAGCAGAGGATAACTTCTATGGGCGATTTCATCATCCGGGACCAAACAACTAACGGCGGTGCTCCTTGATAAACGGCTCGCTACGGTTATCAAGGGCCCCAAAAAAGATAGCTCCGCAGTCGTAGTCACAAATGCACCATCTCAATATGTGTTACACACGTTATGTAGAGAGAGAACTGACACATGACCATGATGAACCCGCCTCACCCTGGTAGCTTATTGCGCCGCCGGATCTTGCCAGCGCTGGGGTTGAGCGTCACTGAATTTGCCCAAAAGTTAGGCATGTCGCGTGCAGCCGTTTCACGCGTGTTACATGAACATGCCGCTATTTCTCCTGATTTGGCTGTTAAGTTAGAGCACGGCGGAATTGGTACAGCAAAGCACTGGCTAACTATGCAGGCAAACTATGAGCTTTGGCATGCTGAGCAAAAAGAGCAAAACCATATTGAAAGGTTTGCAGTTGGTTGAATTAATGAGAGTTTGGACAAAACCCAGCGTGTCGTGACGCTGGGCATTGCATGAGCTTCTTGGCTATCGTTTGTTCAACTTCTAAGGGCTGTGCTGCTTCAAAAGTTAGCTTCGTTACCGCGCGTAATGGTCTAGCTCGCATTGCGCGCGGAGAATTACTTGAGCACGACAAGTGCAATTCATAAGTATTAGCAGTTGCTCTGTGCTTATGGTTTCACTTAACCCTCGTTGTCGTCCTCATCTTCGGGTTGGGGTTCGAAGGCGCGTTTGTCGTCGGGCAGGCGGACGTAATCGTGCAATGCGAGCTTGCCGAGTTGCTTTCGCCTTTGGCCGTTGGCGTCGATAATCGCGACAACCTTGCCGATGCTGACGGCGTCGTCTTGGCGGTAGGCTTCGACTTCTACGCGGATGACGTGCTGTTGGTAGCGTGCGGAGAGGATGTCCCCTGGGCCTGTTTGGGTATGCGGGGCGTTATCGTGTGAAAAGACGGCCATGACGCTGTGCTCACCGGGGTCGTCCCATTCAATGTGTTGATGCATGGTGGTGTCTCCTTGGCGTAATACTGCAATATAAAGCGTAGTGCGGCTGACGCACCATATTCGCCGACTATGTCTGTCGAGCCTATCTGCAAGTTAGCGTAATGTTGAGTGGTAGTGCCATTCGTTTGCTAGATCGCAAGTGGCTAGCGATTCGTTAAGGGGGCATGTTGCCGTTGGCTGGGTTTTTACGTGGGTTGTTTAACGTATTCCAGCGCGTTGGGCAGGCGTTGAGCCGATGGAAAAAATCGCTGATGGCGTCGCTATCAAGCTCGGGGTCAAAGCCACCAAGCCTCTCTAGCCAACTTCGATGAATGACAAGATAGGGCGGAAGAGCCTGAGTTGAGGTGAGAAGTCGCTGCAGCAGCCGTATAGGAAGCGCAGAGGTAGAGCCTTTGATGAGGATGGCATCGACAACGTGAGCGTCCAGCTTTGAGGTTAAGCCCGCCCATGCGCCAGGGGGTAATGGCTTTTTCTGCAACGCGATAATCAACCATTCAGCCTTTAGCTTAGCCACGGTGCCGTTAAAGCGGGCGCCTAGCGTCAGCGCAGGCATCATTAAACACTGGGCTTGATAATGATATTGAAGGCGCGCCAAGCGTGGGTCCGGCTGTTGCGCGGTAATCACAATGGGGGCGTTTGCCAACTCATTGTAAGGTGAGCGTATGTTCGCCAAGTGGCGTGGTAGTTGAGCACCGGTCACTAGAGCGTCGATGATAAAGCAAACAGGCCCCATTAACCGATCCTCTCATAGGCATTCAGCCTTTATGTAGGTTTTCAGCCACGACCGGTTTCATGGCCAAAAATGAATCCATAATTTTATTTGTAATATAGTGTAGCGGTTAGTTTGATTGTGTATCAATCGCTTTTTAGCGTGAAAATACGCGGTGTTAGCATAATGAGCACTATTTTGGTGCATTTTGTCGATGCTGTGATTTATCGTGGTGCAAATTGAATGTTTAAGAGCCGCGCGTGGTGAATGTATGGCCGCTCTGCTACATAAAAGCGCATAAAAGTTTAGAATTAAAATGATTAAAAACAGTGACTTGCTCTTATTTTTTCTTTTGTGGTGCAAGGTTGGCATATTCCCTGCATTATTATTACCAGCGGCTAATGACGTAGGCAGGCACTGCCTTGACGTGCTAAAACAGTAGCCGATTAATCCTTTGCGTCACGCCATTGCCTTAGCAATTCGGGCGCGCAAAACGCAAATTACGTTCACACCGGAGGACCTCATGTCAGCCAAGACGCTTGCACTGATTGAAGAACACGATATTAAGTGGGTTGACCTACGCTTTACTGATACCCGCGGCAAGGAGCAGCACGTCACTATTCCGGCGCGCGATGTGGATGAAGAGTTTTTTGAAAATGGCCAAATGTTTGATGGCTCTTCCATCAATGGCTGGAAAGGGATCAACGAGTCCGACATGATCCTGAGTCCAGAGGACGGCAGCGCCTACCTCGACCCCTTCACCGAAGACGCTACGCTGGTGCTTCGCTGCGATATTATCGAGCCGGCGACCATGCAGGGCTACGATCGTGATCCGCGCTCCATCGCTAAGCGGGCAGAAGCGTATTTGCAGTCGACTGGCTTGGGTGATACCGCCTTCTTCGGTCCGGAACCTGAGTTCTTTATCTTTGACGAGGTGCATTGGAAGTCGGACATCGAAGGCTCCATGTACAAAATCTCCTCGGAAGAGGGCGCTTGGTCCACGGATCGTCAGGTAGAGGGTGGCAACTTAGGCCACCGTCCGCGTGTGAAAGGCGGTTACTTCCCGGTTCCGCCTGTGGATAGCTTCCACGATATGCGTGGTGCCATGTGTAACACCTTGGAAGCCATTGGTCAGTCCGTTGAGGTACACCACCACGAAGTGGCGAACGCCGGCCAGAACGAAATCGGCGTCAAGTTCAACACGCTGGTGAAAAAGGCCGATGAAGTCCAGGAAATGAAGTATGTGATCCACAACGTGGCGCATGCTTACGGCAAAACCGCGACCTTCATGCCGAAGCCGATTGTGGGCGATAACGGTTCGGGCATGCACGTTCACCAGTCGTTCTGGAAAGACGGCCAAAACCAGTTTGCGGGCGACGAATACGCCGGCCTTTCTGAAATGGCGCTTTACTATATCGGCGGTATTATCAAGCACGCCCGTGCGCTGAACGCGTTCACTAACGCCTCGACCAACTCGTACAAGCGCTTGGTACCGGGTTTTGAAGCGCCGGTTATGCTTGCCTACAGCGCGCGTAACCGCTCGGCGTCGATCCGTATTCCGTACACTGCCAGCCCCAAGGGCAAGCGTGTCGAGCTGCGCTTCCCTGATCCGACCGCTAACCCGTACCTGTGTTTCGCGGCGATGCTGATGGCGGGTATCGACGGCATCAAGAACAAGATTCACCCGGGCGATGCGATGGACAAAAACCTCTATGATCTGCCGCCGGAAGAGGGTAAATCCGTACCGACCGTCGCGCACAGCCTCGATCAGGCGCTGGAAGCGCTCGACGCTGACCGCGCCTTCTTGACCGAAGGGGGCGTGTTCTCCGATGAAATGATCGACGCCTACATCGAGCTGAAGATGGAAGACGTGGATCGCTTGCGCATGGCCACGCATCCGCTTGAGTTCGATATGTACTACAGCTGCTAAGTACTAGTTGTTAAGTGCTAGTTGTTAAGTACTCGCTGCTAAGCACGGCTGTTAAACTCGCTCACTCAAGGTGAGACGATCAGAAACCCCGCTTTGGCGGGGTTTCTGCATTTCACACGTCTGTTTTTGGGAGATGGCCATGCGACACATACCAGCGATAAAAGTGGTGGCTTTCCTGTTAGGCGTTCTGCTGGCTGCCCCGCTCCCGGCGCAGACGGTCTATCGCGTCGTGGATGAGCAAGGGCGTGTAACCTTTACCGATAACCCTGCAAGCGGCGGCGATGAGGTAGAGGTCACGCCCCTGCCGAGCGTTTCCTCCTCGCGTGCTGCGCCAAAAGCGTCCGCCCAGGCGCCCCAGCGAAGGGCTCCTGGGCGGCCGTTTATGCCCTACGACCGCTTTATGATTGAAACCCCTCGCGACAACACGCGCTTAGCAAACCCAACCACCGCGGTAGAGCTTTCGGTAAGCCCGCGGTTGCGCGACGATCATCAAGTGCGCCTGCGCGTTAACGGTGAGATAAGCCAGTCGGCGCTGCACAGCGAGGCGTTCTGGTTGGCGAATTTACCCGCAGGCACTCATCAGCTACAGGCGGAGCTACTCGATAGTCAAGGGCACGTGCGCCACCAAACGCCGCCGGTACACATCACGGTTGCGCCCTAGTGCACTCTATTGGTGCACTATAAGCGAAATAGCGTAAGCACGATGTCGAGCACGATGTTAAGTACGATGTGCTGTTATCACCCAGAAACAATGGTGTTTGGCGCGCCAAGCGGGCAGGTGCGGCGCTTTTTCTTACCGCTGTCGTGATAGCTGGCGTGCTTTTTGCAGTATTTTTCTACATCATTTTTCTACAACAGTACCTTTATCGTTGCGTTGATCGCGCCATTTTCCGGCAAAGCCCCAGGACACTCCATGTATCAGCGGTTACTCGAACATCTCACCACCGCCGTGCTGCTATTGGACGGCAATCTCACCGTGCGTTGGATGAACCCGGCGGCAGAGGCGCTTTTGGCCGTGAGCATGAGCCGCGTGAAGGGCGCAAGCTTAGATGCGTTGCTCGGAGGGGGCGCGGACGTCGGTGACAGCATTGACAGCGTTCTCGCCAAAGCCCGCGATGCGTTTCACCCCTATACCAAGCGCGAAGCCCGCATTGTGCCGTTTAACGGTGAACCGTTAACGGTGGATTACACGGTGACGCCGCTCTCCGCCGATGAGCTACTGTTAGAGGTAGAGCCGCGCGACCGGCTGATGCAGATTTCTCGCGAAGAAGCCCTTACCACGCGCCAAGAGACCATTAAAGTGCTCGCCCGTGGGTTGGCGCATGAAGTGAAAAACCCGCTCGGGGGGATTCGCGGCGCCGCGCAATTGTTAGAGCGGGACCTGGATGACCCTGCTCTCAAGGAGTTCACCCGCATCATCGTCGAAGAGGTCGACCGGCTAAAAGATTTGGTTGACTCGATGCTGGGGCCTAATTACATCGTCAAGCACAAGCCGGTGAATATCCATAAAGTGCTGGAGCGGGTGCGCTCGCTGCTCATCGCCGAGCACCCTAAGGTGGAAATTATCCGCGACTACGACCCGAGCTTACCGGACCTTTACGGCGATGAAGCGCAGATGATTCAGGCGGTGTTGAACGTTGCGCGTAATGCCGTGCAGGCGATGACAGACGCCGAGACGGCTTCGCCGAGGTTAGTGCTGCGTACCCGTGCAAAGCGCCAGTTTACCTTGGGGGCTGAGCGTCACCGGCTGGTGAGCGAAGTCAGTATTATTGATAACGGCCCCGGTATTCCCGAAACGCTGCAGGAAACGTTGTTTTTCCCCATGGTCTCCGGACGCGCTGAGGGCAGCGGGCTGGGGCTTTCGATTGCGCAGTCGATCCTGCATCAGCATCAGGGATTGATCGAGTGCGAATCTTCCCCCGGCCACACTGAGTTTCGTTTATTGATCCCCTTATTTGTGAGTGATTCGTCTAATAATGATTGCATCGGAGACGCGCGATGACTGAGTCAAGCCGTAACGACGTTGCCCGCGTGGTGATTGTCGATGATGACCGCGCCATTCGCTGGGTGTTAGAGCGCGCCTTGGCGCAGCCGGATTTGGAGGTTGAATGTATTGAGCGTGCCGACACCGCGCTGAAGCGTTTGATTGATGACCCGCCTGATGTGCTGGTCACCGACATCCGCATGCCGGGGATCGACGGATTGGATTTGATGGCGCGTATCCGTGAAGCGCACCCGGACTTGCCGGTCATCGTGATGACCGCGCACTCAGATCTGGAAAGCGCCGTGGCCTCTTACCAAGGCGGCGCCTTTGAGTATCTGCCCAAGCCATTTGATGTGGATGAAGCGCTGGCGCTGGTGCGTCGGGCGGTAGCGCATGCGCGTGAACGCCAGCGGCCCATCACGGCTCCAGAAGGGATCAACGCGGAAATCATCGGTGAAGCCCCGGCAATGCAGGAGGTGTTTCGCGCCATCGGGCGGTTGTCGCATTCGCATATCACGGTGCTGATCAACGGCGAATCGGGCACGGGGAAGGAGCGCGTGGCGCAAGCGCTGCACCAGCACAGCCCGCGCGCGGGCAAGGCGTTTATCGCGCTCAACATGGCGGCCATTCCACGGGATTTGATTGAATCCGAGTTGTTTGGCCATGAGAAGGGGGCGTTTACCGGCGCGACCGCGCAGCGCCAAGGCCGTTTTGAGCAATCTAACGGTGGCACGCTATTTCTGGATGAAATTGGCGATATGCCCGCCGAAGCGCAAACACGCTTGCTGCGGGTGCTGGCCGATGGCGAGTTTTATCGCGTGGGGGGCCATACACCGGTCAACGTGGATGTGCGCATCATCGCGGCAACGCACCAAAACCTAGAGTCGCTGGTGGAAGACGGGGGCTTTCGTGAGGATCTGTTTCACCGTTTGAACGTGATTCGCATTCACTTGCCGCGGCTTGCTGAGCGGCGCGAAGATATCCCACGTTTGACTCGCCACTTTCTTGCGGAGGCGGCCAAGGAGCTCTCTACCGAGATCAAAGTGCTCACCCCTGAGGCGGAAGCGCACTTAACGCGGCTGCCGTGGCCGGGTAACGTGCGCCAGTTGGAAAATATCTGCCGCTGGTTAACGGTGATGGCCTCTGGGCGCGAAATTCTGGTGGAAGATTTGCCCCCCGAGCTTCGAGCCGTGAGTCCTGTCGAGGGCTCGGCGTTCGGCGATTGGCGCAGCGCATTTCGCGAATGGGCCGACCATGCCCTGGCGGAAGGCCATACCCATTTGCTCGAAGAGGCAGTGCCGGATTTTGAGCGCATTCTCATCGAGACAGCGCTCAAGCACACCGGCGGGCGCAAAGGCGAAGCGGCGGAGCTTCTCGGGTGGGGGCGCAATACGCTCACCCGCAAACTGAAAACGCTACTGCCAGCGCTGGCCGATGATGCTTAGTTAATGCTGAGTTGTTTGCTCACGGGAGGGAAATAGTGGGCAGGACATTGTCGCCGTCGACGTATCAGTATGACATATATCATGATGCCACTAAGAAAAGCGGGTTAGCGTTACACTCTTGTGTGATTTTCGTCCGTTAACGACAAAAAGAGCTAACGTTATGCCAAGCCCGATGACAGCGCACTCAGACCGTCGAAGCGACCCGAGTATTGCAAAGCCGGGCGAGTCTTCCTGGTTATCCAATACGCTTAGCGCCTTAAGCGATACGTTTACCAACCGCCATCATAGCCGTGATTTCGTGTTTGCTCATGGCCATTTTCTGCGCAGTCGCGTGATGGCCGTGGGGTTTATTTTTTTACTTCTTTCGCCACTTTGGCTACTGATTGATGCCTTGATGCTGCCTCCAAGCGTGCAGCGCTACACCTTGGCTGGGCGCGTTGTGATGATGCTCGGTTTTGCCGCTGTGGTGTGGTGGGCATGGCGCAGCGAAGAGAATATTCGCCGCATTCGGTTTAGCGCTGGTGCCTTGATTGCGTTGCCTGCGCTTTTTTACGCACTGGTGTTGAATATTTTACCCAGCAGCGCGAATCAAGCGCTGGTGGGCTATGGCTTCATCCCTTTTTTGCTCGTCGCCGCGTTAAGCGTTTTTCCGTTTACGCTATTAGAGTCGCTGTTGGCGGGGATTTTGCTGCAGGCACTGTTGGTCTTTGCCCAACACGTTAACGGCAGCTGGATGACACCCGCGGGGCTTGAGGCTCAGTGGTTACTGGCCACGTTGCTGATTGTGGCGTTAACCGCCAACCATTTTCAGCTCAGCCTGCTGCTACGGCTGTATCGTCAGGCCACCCACGATGCACTCACGGGCCTTTTAAACCGCGGGGCGATGGAGCGGCGACTGGCCGAGATTGAGCGGGAAGAAGCGCGGACCGGCAAACGGGTGCCTTATGCGCTGTTGATGCTGGATATTGATCACTTCAAACGCGTTAACGACACCTATGGTCACTCGGTAGGTGATAAAGTACTGCGCGAATTTGCCCGCCTGATTGCGCTACAGGTGCGCGCTGGGGATTTCGTCGCCCGCTACGGGGGCGAGGAGTTTGTGGTCGCATTGCTGGGGGCGGACGCTGAAAACGCAGCCTACGTGGCCGAGCGGATTCGCGAAGCGGTCGAAGGCGCCACGCTATTTGACCATGACGGCAACCCCGTACCTGTCACAACCAGTGTTGGCGTTGCCTGCCCGGAAACATCGCTAGGCAGCGAAGCAACTCTGAAAATCGCCGATGATCGTCTTTACCACGCCAAAGAAAGCGGACGAAACCGGGTGTGTAGCGGTTAGCGGTTTATGGCGCGTCTTCAAGATCGTCTATGAGATCGTCTATAAGATAAAGCGCATCGGCAAGCGAGGCGTCTGGCGCATTGCACGTAAGCGTGCTGGGCATGAGCGCCATGTGCGAATCAACACCCAGCGCGCTGAGTTGGTGCGGGACGCCATCGCCGTAAGTTAAGTGCCCGACGCCCATTAACCCGACGGCCAATATGCCTTCTTCTTGTACGGCATCGGCGAGGGCGCTTGCCATTGCCACATCCCACGTCAGTTGGGCATTAAGAAAACGCTCGAACGCGGCTTCGGGCGGTTCATCATCGCTTTTGCCCATTGGGTGAGATTCAAAGACTTCTTGCAGACGATCACGATAAGCGGTGCTGGGGGCTGCTGGCGCGGGGATGTGATGGCGATTCTCTGCTGCCACCGTATCAAAGCCTTCTGATGCCAGCTCACGGCGTAGCTTAGGACGAATATTGAGCGCTATCAGCGGGATTTGCTCCATGCGCGCAAAGTGCAAAATGGGCCAATAAAGCTCAGCGTTAATTCCCCAGGCGTTATACCAATCGCTTTCCGCGAGAAAAGCCTCCTCACTGAGCTCCCCCGCGACCCAGGCGTCCAAGGCGGGCTGGGCTTCGCGTGGGAGCATCTCCAACCCGATAACTAATTGGTCGCGATGGGCCGCAAGGCCCGCCAGTGTATGCAGCTGCCAGCGATGATGCGCCACTTGGTCATGGCGCTCGCCGAGTAACACCACATCCTGTTGCGCCGCTTGTGAAAAAAGCGCTGGGGCTGAAATGGCGCTGCCATGTTGCCACCAGTTGCCAGGAGCAAGATCTCCCGATGATGTTTCAGACGGGGCGCATTCGTCAGCCTGAGCGGTCGACAACGCGCTTATCGCCAAGAGAGTGAAAGCGGGAACAACGGCGCGGCGTAATAAGGGCATGGTAACGTCCTTAGTGAGCTGTCAGGCGGATTCGTTAGCTTCGAGTTTTCTGATCTCGGCAAGCAGGCTTTCCGCTTCTTCGGTCAGCGTGGCGTTCGCGCGCATGTCGCCGTTGCGTGAGGCTTCCATCGCTTGTTGCAGTTTGCGCTCGTAGTCTTGCTGCAGTTTCTTTTTGGGGTCGCGTTTAAATAAGCCAAACATGGGGTAACTCCTCTGGTGTGTATACTATTTGTAGAGTTTTTGTTTGCTCTTGTCCAATGTTGGCGCAATTATGTTAGGCGGGCATGTGCGTTAAGCAGCCCCGTAGGAAATACTCAAAATCGTTCAAAATGACAGACAGGCTGTTATGTAAGCGGTGATCATCGTCGATAAGGCGCAAAGAAAGGCGCTGTTGTTGGGCAAATTCGATGACCGGCCCTGGCGGGACGACGTTGTCTTGCCACCCGTGGACGATATGCGTTGCATGCGCCTTTAGCGTGGGAGACATATCGGGGTAGTCGGGCAAGCCAATGGCGGGCGCAATCAAAAAGCAGCCAAGGGTGGCGTGCTCGGCACTGACCATCGCGCTGAGCCAGCCGCCCAGGCTTGAGCCTGCCATAACGCACTCAGCCGGGTTGTCGCCACGGGCATTCAGCGTTTGGTAAAGATGTTTGAGCCGGGTTTGGGGCTCGGGCATATCGCGGTAATCCATCACCACCGGTTCACAATCCTCAAGCTTTTCCACCACGCCTTTAAGCGCTTGCATTTTTAACGCACCTGGACCGCTTTCTAACCCGTGGGAAAGGTATACCGTGATCATGACAAGCCCCGTTTCATCGTCGCTATTAGCTTACAGTAGCGTCTTATCTCTTAGCTTGCCAAGCCGCGTTAACTTCTTGTTCTAGCGCCCAGGTTTTACTGACAATACATAACCGCATCGCGACGCTACCTTTAGCTTTAAAGTGGGGCTAATGTGACGGGCGGCGATAACATTGCCACGACAGCAATGTGAATAAGAGATGACGATCGTTATTGAGGGGCTGTCCATCGAGGTCTTCAGCCATCAGGGCGGCAGTGCCTACAATGGCTGAGTAAGATCACCTTGAAATTAAGGGGTGTGGCGTTAACTTACTGTCTTTGACGACCGTTTGTCATGGGCGCGCTTTTTGTGAACTAGGAGGTATTTATGTCGCATACTGTATTGATCACCGGTGCCAATCGCGGTGTGGGCTTGGCACTGGCCGAGCATTATCATCAAGCTGGCTGGCGCGTTATTGGAGTGTGTCGCCAAGGATCGGATGCGCTGAAGGCGGTGGCCGAGCGCGTAATTGATCACATTGACGTGACGCAGCCAGACGACGTGACGCGTCTAGCGCAGGCGCTTAAAGGCGAAACGCTTGGTGTGCTGATTAATAACGCTGGCCTGTTGCACGATGAGTCGCTTGGTGAGATCGATTTCGACACCATCCGCGAGCAGATGGAAATCAACGCCTACGCGCCGCTCAGGGTGTGCGAGGCACTGCTGCCGAACTTGGCGGAAGGCAGCAAGATCGCCAACGTCACCAGCCGCATGGGCTCGATTGCCGATAATGATTCGGGCGGGCGCTATGGCTACCGCGCATCGAAAGCCGCGCTTAATGCTTTCGGCAAATCGCTGGCGATGGATCTTAAGCCCAAAGGCATTGCCGTGGCGCAATTACACCCCGGCTTTGTGCAAACGCGGATGGTTAACTTTGGCGGCAAGATCAGCCCTCAAGAAGCCGCCGCGGGTATCGCGGCGCGTATTGAGGCGCTAACCCTTGAGAATACCGGCGGCTTCTGGCATAGCAACGGTGAGCCGCTGCCTTGGTAGTTTTCCTTTCTTTTTACGGCGCGAGCGGTGCGAGCTGACAGACTTGCTCACGCTGATGCTGCTGGCGCCCAATTAAGGTTTGCCGCCAAGTGTGAAGCTCTGCCTTGGCGGTATCGGGTAGTGGGGTTTCACGCGCAAAAGCGTCAAGCCAGGCGAGCTGTACGGTGCGGTCTTGAAAATTGCCTAGCAGTGTCTGGCGCGGTTTTAAACGTTTGAGGAAACCGCTGTGCTGCTCGGGCATTAGCTCGGCAAGATAGCGAATGCGTTTAACGCTTTTGCGCAGCTCGTGTAGCGCCTCACTGGGTGAGTCTGGGGTTAGTTCGGCAAGCAGGGCATCGTGCTGGGCGATACGTGCCTTCAATACCCGCTCGATCTGTTTGGGCGTGAGTGTGGCGAGTGCGCGAGCGAAGGCCTTGCTGTCAATGAGTGTTTGCCAGCGCTGCATGTCGTCTTGGTAGGCCTCGTTTGCCAGTTCCTCACACAGCGTTTGATGGCGCTGATGCGCGGCATCGCGCAGCCACTGGCGCAGTGGTACACCAAGATTCGGCAGGTCCGGGGTATCGCTGACCTCTAACAAAAACACATCCAAATCGCGCAGCTCGCTCGTGGCTTGGGCGCGCTTTTTGATGCGCTTAAGCGCCTTTTTTAGCTTGGGCACTTTGATGACGGCGCGCACAGCTTCCGCCACGGCGCGGCTGCGGCGCAGATTCACGCGGTATTGGTGTAAAAACTCAGGGTCCTCGCCGGCGATCACGCCAGGCTCCAGACTGCGAACGAGGCTGTAACGGTGCTGCAGTATGGTTTGCAGTCGCTTGGGCAGGCTTTTGTTTTTTAATGCCTTTTTGAGTTTCGGTGAGGATGAACGCTTCCGTTTGAAAAGCGCGTAGCTGGCATCGAGGGGCGTTAAGCGATCGATGAGCTCGCCGCCAGTCTTCAGAGTTTCCACCTCTTCCCAGCGCTCAATCGGCAGCGTCAGGTGCAGCATGCCCAGAGTGGGGAGCTTTGTGGTGGCCTTGGGTGCTAACTGTTGGGCCAGTTGTTCTAGGGCCGGGTTGTGGCCGACAAGGGTAATGCGCTCGGCGCTGGGGTTTTCGTGAACGAGCCAGCGCATAATCGCGTTGGCTTCAACGTTATAAAGTGCAGGCGCGTTATGCGCGCGGCTTTTTAATGCCAACCCCGGCAGCGCACGGCTCAGCTCGGCGAGAGTCTGCTGCGTGCGTACCGCGGGGCTTGCGTATACCGTGCCGGCAAATACGCTGCGGTGTTGCAAACCGGCGGCGATGGCGGCCGCCTGCGTTTCACCGAGCGGGCTAAGGGGGCGCTCATTATCGGCAAGCGTTGGGTCTTCCCAGCTCGATTTGGCGTGACGAAGTAGAAACAAGTGTTTCACAAAAGCTCTCCTTGCGGGATGGCATGGGTTTCTCGGTGTTTTTATATCGGTGTTTTTATATCGGTGTCTTATACAGCGTAGTAGGCGTAAGCCAAGGCGAGTGGTAGGGTTTTGTCACGTTTTGCCCATTAAGCCAGGATAACGCGGGGAGCAACCTATTCCATGAGCGATGTCGTTACATTACTCGGTCAGTTGGTGTCTTTCGACACTACCTCAAACCGCTCTAATTTGGCCTTGATTGAATTTGTTGAGGCGTACCTGGCCGATTACAGCGTGGAGAGCGAGCGGGTGATGAGCCCGTGCGGGCAGAAGGCCAACCTGATCGCAAGAATTGGCCCCAACGCCCCGGGCGGGGTGATGCTATCAGGCCATACCGATGTGGTGCCGGTGGCGGGCCAGCCGTGGTCGAGCGACCCTTTCACCCTGCGCGATGGCGAAGATGGGCGGCTATACGGCCGGGGCAGCTGCGATATGAAGGGGTTTATCGCCTGCGCTTTAGCGATGGTGCCCGAATGGGTGAACGCGCCCTTAAAGCAGCCAATTTATTTGGGCTTTTCCTACGATGAAGAGATTGGCTGCGTTGGTGCGCCCGCTTTAATCCGCCGCTTCTATCAGCATTACTCCAACACGGCGCATGTCATCGTCGGTGAGCCGACAAGTATGCACCCGGTAGTGGCACAAAAAGGCGCGACCAACCTGCGCACCACGGTAATCGGCCGCGAGGCGCACAGTAGCCAAGTTTACCAGGGTACGTCGGCGATTCACGTGGCAGCCAGGCTCGTCACCTTTATCGAAGATACCATGGCCGCCTTGGTGGAAGAGGGGCGCGTGGATGAGGCGTTTAACGTGCCGCACACCAGCTTGCACGTGGGCAAAATTCACGGCGGTACGGCGATCAATATCATGGCGCGCGAATGTCAGTTTGAATGGGAAATTCGCCACCTGCCCACCGATACCTTTGATGAGGTTTATGCCCGTGTGCAAGCCTATGGCGAGCAGCTAAAGGCCGCGCTGAGCGCGCAAGGCAAGTCGGTCGAGATTCACACCGAGGCGCTTAACGTGACCGTGCCAGGGCTTGCCGACCGGGATAATACGCACGTGCTGCGGTTAGCCAAGGATCACCTGCCGGGGGCCTGTTGCGATCACGCGGTGGCATACGCTACTGAAGCCGGGCAGTTTCAAGGCCAAGGGTTGCAAACCATTATCCTCGGGCCTGGGAGCATCGCTCAGGCACACCAACCCGATGAGTATATCGACAACGATCAGCTTGAGGCGTGCATGGCTTTTATGGCGCGGATGGGGCATGCGTTAGCGCAGCCGTTTGAAAAGCGGGAACCGTAAAATAAGTGACAAGCCGACAAACCATCACGCAAACAAAAACCCCACGCGCGCAAGCGGGTGGGGCATCTAGCGGTAGTGCGGTAATAATGCATCGAAGGGGGAAGTGCTACGACGATTGGTACTCTTCATACAGTTCAGCTTTCGCATGGCGCATAACATCTTCACAGGCTTGCTGGTGGGCCAGCTGCGTGAGCAGCCGCTGTGTCAATTCAAACCCCTTCCCCAAGCAAGTATCTACTTCATCTTGGCTAACAATAGGGGAAACGTCATAGTTGATTTTCAACGTTCTACCGCCGCCTTCAAGCCGGTCGGCGATTCCCCTTAGCCTCCACGCGATTCGCTCTTTCCAGTTAGCTGATTCTTCTGCGGTTTCGTTGACGCTAAACGTACACTGCCATTGCGGTTTATACACCTTCATGGGAGAACCTCCGCTATTTATTTTGGAAAGAATGATCGATCGTGATGCCTACTCCGTGTGAAAAAAAACGTACTGCGTGCCTAGTATACCGAAATTGTCACTTAAGCTAAACAAAGTCATGCGCGACGTTTGAGGGGGAATCGATTAGCCTAGACGTTTGTTTGCCCCGGCGTATGGGCACGATAGTCATTTGGGGGCAGTGATGCCGGTCAAAACCCGCGATTTAGCACAAGAAAGTTTACTCCTTTTGGTCGCAGCGTCATTGCTGTGCCTGGGCGCTGCTGGGGTAGCGTTACACCTTTGGGAGCGCCATGACGCATTGGTGGCCAATGTGCTGGTGCCTGATGCGGCGCTTAGCGCGATGCTCTTTGGCACGGGGCTTTTGGCTTCGCTGCAAGGGTGGCGCTGGCTGCGGTGTAGCGCCATGGTCACGCTCATTTTGTTGCTGCTGTATACCTTGGCGCACAACGCGATGGCCGGGGGTGTTTCCGCCTCGTGGATTACGCCGGGGCGGCGCATGGCGACGATTTTGACCTTAACCATGTTGCCCGCAGCGGTGAGCTTGCTCTGTGGGCTAACCAGGCTTTGGCACCAACGGCTATGGCGGCTTTCCGGCGTATTGCTGCTGGTGTTCGGTGTGCTGGCGTTCGGCGTGTTATCGGGGGTGTGGTTTCAGGGCGTGCTGGGCACGCAAGGGGTGCTTGCCACCTCATCACCTTTGGTCGTTGTCTTTTTTGCCTTTTTGCTTGGGGTGGCCCTGCTGCTTGCTAGCCAACGCGAAAGTAACAAGGCGCTTAACCCGGGAGCGTTGACGGTGGCGGCGTGTGTGGGCGGCGTGGCGCTGAGCAGCTTGGCGTGGTTGGTGCTCAGTCAACAACAGCATGACAACCTGGTGCCCACAGGGGTCGCTTTCGGCGGGTTGACGCTGAGTTGGCTATTGGCGTTTAGCCTTGGGGCCGTGAGTTTGACGTCTGCGCGCAGCCAAGAGCTTACCCAAGCGCGCCAGGCGCTTGAAGATCAGCAGCGAACGCAGCGCATGATTGCCCAAGACGCGCCGCTGGACCGTATTTTGGAGACAATTTGCCAAATGCTGGAACGCCAGTTGCCTGGGGCTATTTGCTCAATCATGCTCGCGAATACTGAGAAAACGTCTTTGTACTTAGCCGCCGGCGAACGGTTGCCAGCGCCTTATCGTAAGGCGATTACACGCATTCGCATTGGCATTAACAGTGGTGCCTGTGGCAGTGCGGCGTTTCTCCAAGAGCCGGTCATTTGTGCCGATATTGCCAATGATGCGCGCTGGAAAGGCTACAAAGACACCGCACTAAAAAATGGCCTAAGCGCCTGCTGGTCGTGCCCGGTGATTGGCGGGGATGGCCAGATTTTGGGGACGTTTGCGACCTACTACCGACGCGTCGCCGAACCGGATAAGACGCACCAAGTGTTCATCGAGAAAGCCGCCGGGCTGGTGGCGCTGGCCGTCGAACGGGCACAGGCGCGACGCTCGCTACAAGAGAGTGAACAGCGCTACCGTTCGTTGCTTGTGCACCACCCCGATGCGGTGTTTTCGCTCGATTTAGACGGGCGCTTTATTAGCGCTAACGCGACTTGCGGTACGATTACCGGCTACACCCCAGACGAGATGCTGGGCCGCTCTTTTGTCGATTTTATTCAGCGCGAGGATATCGAACGGTTGTTGCAGCATTTTAATGCCGCTAAGCAAGGGCATATTGAGCGTTACGAATTCGTGCTGCATGATCGCGATGGTAAAGCCCACGTGATTGCCATGATCAACACGCCGATCATCGTCAATGACGAAATCGAGGGGGTTTATGGTATCGGCCAAGACGTCACCGCGAGTCGTGGCCAGCAAACGCAGCTGCGCACATTAGAGCGATGTGTCGAGGCGAGCGTCAACGGCATTGTCATTGCCGATGCCAGACAGCCTGATCAGCCGATTGTTTACGCCAACAGCGCTTTCTGCCACATGACAGGTTACGACCAACACGAGATTATCGGCCGCAACTGCCGGTTTTTACAGGGAGAGGGAAGCGACCCCAAGGTCGTCTCGCGTATCCAAGCACACGTAAACGCACAGCGCGATATTCACGTGACGCTGTGCAATTATCGCAAAGATGGCACGCTATTCTGGAATGACTTGTACATTGCGCCGGTGCGTGACGACGCGGGGCACGTCACCCACTTTGTCGGGGTGCAGCACGATATTACTGAGCACAAGGCCTTTGAAGCGCGCTTGGCCTATCACGCCTCCCACGATTCCCTGACTCACCTGCCGAACCGATCGCTGTTTGAAGAGCGGCTAATTGCCGAGTTCAATGATTCTCAGCGTCGTGGTAAACAGGTTGCCGTGCTGTTCGTGGACCTGGATGATTTCAAGCCGATCAATGATAATTTAGGCCACGCGGTGGGCGATAAGCTGTTGATTGACGTGGCGCAGCGTCTTCTTGCGGCGGTACGGCCACAAGATACCGTGGCGCGGCTAGGCGGCGACGAGTTTGTTATCTTGCAGCCCAATATTGACGATGGCACCCATGTCATGGGGGTTGTCGAGCGCATGTTGCCGGCATTGGCACAGTCATACTGTATTGAGGGTCAGGAGCTTTATCTCACCGCGAGTATCGGCATTGCCATGAGTCAGCCGGACACGTTACACCCGCAAGAGTTGCTTCAGCAGGCCGATATGGCGATGTATCAAGCCAAGCAGCAGGGGCGTAACGCGTACCATTGGTTTAACCATACGCTCACCGATAGCGTGAGCGAGCGCATGGTGCTGCGCAATGACTTGCAGGAGGCCATTGATAATGAAGGCTTTGAGCTCTATTACCAGCCGTTGATCAACCGCGACGGCCGGCTCTCCGGGGTGGAGGCGCTGTTGCGCTGGCCGCATCCGCAAAAAGGCTTTATTTCCCCGGCGCGCTTTATTCCGCTGGCGGAGGCGACAGGGCAAATCATGCCCATTAGCGAGTGGGTACTGATGCGCGCCTGCCGCGATATGCAAGCGCTTGCGGATCAAGGCTATGGCGCGGTGAAAGCCGCGGTCAATGTATCGCCGCTGCAATTTCACCGTGCGAGTTTCTTGGCCACGTTACGCGCCACCTTGGATGCCACCGGCTTGCCCGCCGAGCAGCTAGAGCTTGAGCTGACCGAAGGCGTTTTGTTGGATAACACCGAAGCCGCCATCGATACGCTACACGCGCTACGTAGCATGCATATTCCCGTGGCGATTGATGATTTTGGCACCGGTTTTTCAAGCCTTAGCTACCTGAAAAACTTACCTATCAGCACGGTGAAAATCGACCGTAGCTTTATCAAAGAGTTGCCCCACAGCGAGGATGACGCGGCGATCGTACAGGGGATCATTTCCATGGCGCACCACCTG
The DNA here is from genome assembly GCF_031451755.1 of Vreelandella vilamensis. Lineage (NCBI taxonomy): Bacteria > Pseudomonadati > Pseudomonadota > Gammaproteobacteria > Oceanospirillales > Halomonadaceae > Vreelandella > Vreelandella vilamensis. Next base: position 17,766 of record NZ_JARWAN010000001.1, read on the forward strand.
GGGTTGAACGTGGTGGCCGAAGGCGTCGAAACGCCACCGCAGCATGTGCGTTTGCTGGATTATCAGTGCGATATTTTTCAAGGCTTCGGCTTGGCCAAACCCATGCCACTCGACAAGCTAAAAAGCTTTTTGCAGGACTTGGAGCACACGCCGATTACGCCGAACACCACGCCGGACACAAAGGTTTCGTCATCGTGACGGCGGCCAAGGGGCGTTGGTACCTGTATTTATTGCAGTGCCAGCGCGGCACCTACGTGGGCATTACCAACGATCTCGCCAAGCGTTATCGTGCCCACTGCGAGGGTAAAGGCGCGCGTTATACTCGCGCTAACCCACCCCAAGCGCTACTGGGGGCGCAGCCATTCGCTGACCGCGCGGCGGCAAGCCGCGCTGAGTATGCGCTGAAACAAAAGCGCCCCGAGCAAAAACACCAGTGGGCCGCCGTGTGGCGCTGCCCCGATTTTTTCGATTGTAAGGTGATAAAAGGCAGTCATGCTGACGTTTCACAGCGATAAGACAAGCTTGCGCCAAGCGCGCACCGAGCTTCACGACGGCGCGCTGGTCACGCCGTTTGAAAGCCCCGAGCGAGTGGCGTTGATTCTTGCCCACCTCAAACAGTCACCGTTAGGCGAGGTTCGCGCGCCCCACGCTTATGGGCTGGCGCCGGTGCTTGCCGTTCACGATACGGGCTATGTGAGTTTTCTCGAAAGCTGTTGGCAGCGCTGGCAAGCAGCGGGGCACGCGGGTGAAGCGATGGCAAATATCTGGCCGGCGCGCACACTGCCAGGAAAACATATCCCTGAGTCGGTTAGCGGGCAACTGGGTTACTATGCGCTAGCGGCGGAAACCTCGATCACGCAGGGCACGTTTGACGCTGCCATGGCGAGCAAAGACGTAGCGCTGGCCGCCGTCTCGCATACGCTTTCAAGCGGCGAGCCGAGCTTTGGTCTGTGCCGTCCGCCGGGGCATCACGCGGCGCGGGATCAATTTGGCGGTTACTGCTTTTTCAATAACGCCGCCATTGCGGCGCAGTACGCCCGCGATGCCGGCAAAACGCGCGTGGCGATTCTGGATGTCGACTTTCACCACGGTAACGGCACGCAACAGATTTTTTATGACCGCGAGGACGTGCTGTTTGTGTCGATTCATGGCGACCCGGCCGTGACGTTTCCGTATTACGCGGGCTATGCTGATGAGACAGGCGACGGTCCCGGCGAAGGTTTTACCGTGAATTATCCCCTGCCGCCGGGCACCGAGGTGGTCACGTGGCTGGCAACGCTGGATCAAGCGATGGCACGTCTCCAAGCGTTTGCCCCCGAACTTTTAGTGGTGTCGCTGGGGGTGGATATTTTTGAGGGCGACCCCATTAGCGCGTTCACCTTCAAACGCGAGGATTTTGTGACCCTTGGCGAGCGCCTTGCGCAGTTGCAGCGGCCCACAACGTTCTTGATGGAAGGCGGCTATGCGGTTGAGGATATCGGCGTTAACGTGGTGAACGTGCTGCGTGGTTTTGACAGCGAGAACGTTGGCTAGCATCGCCAGAAGATGACTTTTGCACGAAATTCGGGCAGGCTGGCGTCCTTATCACTTTAGGGAGAGACAGGTGGCAGTTTATGGCGGCATACAGGCGCGTGAGCTAGGTTACTGGCTGGACGCGTTAATCAACGCAGCCTATGACCAGCGCTGCCCGCTTTCAAGCGTGCACGGGGGCTTCGCGCGTGCGCGTGCCGCCCGACAAGACCTCCTGGACATGGCAAGCCGCTATCGCACCAACCAGCAAAGCGCCGACGCTACCGCGGCGGCCCTTGGCCGCTGGTGCCAGCTCTACCTTACCGAAGACGAATGGTATCAACTGACCGGCGCGCGCCTAAGCAAGAGCGACACGCCAACGGAGTGGTTGCTTCGCCATCACGCGGGCTGATTTCTTGTCTTAGCGTCTTAGCGTCTTAGCGTCTTAGCGCCTTCAGTCGACCCCTGCTTGCAGTATGGGGGTTTTCGTCTACCCTAGTGCTCGCAGTCATAACCTTCGCAGCCACATTGATTGACGTTTAATCATATCTTTTTGTTTTTCAGGGAGTTGATTAGATGGCATTCAGCAACATTCCTTTCCGCACCACGACCCAGAAACAGTACAGCGACATGACCGACCTGCCTTCCGCGCAGCGTGCGCCGGTGCAGGATTTTTACCCAACGCGTCTGCGCTCAGCGCCGGATGCCCTCTGGCAGCCGCGCAAAGAGGCCGTGGTAAAAGGCCGCGAACTTAACGGGCCGCTCACTCGGGCGCAACTCGACGAGTTTGAGCGTAAGGGCTTTCTGTTTATTCCCAACCTGATTCGCGGTGAAGAGCTCAAGGAACTGCGCCAAGAAATGAAAGCGCTGATGGAGCACGACAATTTTCGCGAGCGCGATTTCAGCGTCACCGAGCCGGAAAGCCAGGAAATTCGCTCGCTGTTTGCCGTGCATTTTCTCTCTCGGCGCCTAGGTGAGCTAGCGAAAGATGAGCGTTTTGCCGGTGCCGCGCGGCAAATTATCGGCGCCGAGCCTTACGTTCATCAGTCGCGCATCAACTATAAGCCAGGCTTTGCTGGCAAGGGCTTTAACTGGCACTCCGATTTTGAGACCTGGCACGCCGAGGATGGTATGCCGCGGATGCACGCGGTGAGCGCCTCGTTGATTCTGACCGATAATCACGAGTTTAACGGCCCGCTGATGCTGATCCCCGGCTCACACGAGAAGTTTGTGCCGTGTTTAGGGGAAACCCCCGCCAATAACCACAAACGCTCGCTAAAAGCCCAGCAGGTAGGGGTGCCCGGCCCTCAAGCGCTAACCGAACTGGTCAATGAATACGGAATTGAAGCACCGAAAGGCAAGGCCGGCGGCTTATTGCTGTTCGACTGCAACGTATTGCATGCATCCAACGCCAACCTTTCACCGGACCCGCGCAGCAACGTGTTTTTTGTCTATAATCGCCCGGATAACCGCTGCCAAACGCCCTTTGCAGCCCCCCATCGTCGCCCCGGCTTTTTGGTGCATCCGCCCGGCGCGCAATGGACGCCCAAATAAACGGGCGCTCAGCCGCAAACAGGGTGTAGCACTTTTGCCATGGTGGGGTAGACTATTGCGTCTGTCGTTAAACGGCGGCACGCATTAGGAGAAGGAGACTACCCGCCATGCGCTTTGTTACACACTTTACCGATGGTCAGGCGTTTTCCCAGCCGTTGGGGAAAATCGTCTGCGTCGGTCGCAACTACGCTGACCACGCCAAAGAGCTGGATAATCCCGTGCCGACGGAGCCGCTTTTGTTTATCAAGCCGGCCACCAGTGCGGTAGACCTGAGCCAGCCGCTTAACCCGCCGTTTTCGCGGGGGAAGGTGCATTATGAGATCGAGTTGGCGCTGCTGGTAGGGGAGAGGCTGACCGAGGCGACCCAAGATGAAGCCGAGCGCGCTATCGTCGGTGTCGGCCTTGCCATGGATTTGACCCTGCGCGATGTGCAAACCCAATTGAAAGAGAAAGGGCACCCGTGGGAAGTGGCCAAAGCCTTCGATGGTGCCTGCCCGTTATCTTCCTTTTTACCGCTCACCCGCGTACCTAACTGGAACGCACTGGCATTCACGCTGGAGATCGACGGGGAAGAGCGTCAACGCGGGGAAGGGGCTGACATGATTTTCCCGGTGCCGACATTGGTAGCGGAAATGAGTCGCCACTTTACCCTGGAGCCCGGCGATGTGATCTTAACCGGCACACCGGCAGGTGTTGGCGAACTCCCCCGCGGCGCCTCCTTGCGCATGACCCTCACCGGCGGGCTGGAAGTCACCGCCAGTGTGGTCGAGTAGGGGGGTATTCAAGCTCGTTACTCAAGATAGGTATAACCGCTTAGGCCGTCGCTTAAGCTTTGAGCAAAGTGGGCCTGTTCGTGTTCGGTGAAATTGCCGGCAGCAAGCTGGTCCATTAGCTTCTTTTTCAGCACGTTGGCGTCGAAATTGACGTAGGCCAGTACATCGGCCACGCGATCGCCCGCCAACGGGTTTGAGAGCACCCACTCGCCGTTAGCATCGAGCGCGGCGTCGACCGAATCGGTATCACCGAACAGGTTGTGTAAATCCCCCAGGATTTCCTGGTAGGCGCCGACGAGGAAAAACCCAAGCCATCGCTCCTCGTTGTTGACCCATTCGGGCAGCGGTAGGGTGCTCTCAACCCCCTGACCATCGACGTAGTGATCGATTCGCCCGTCCGAGTCGCAGGTGATGTCCTGAATCACGGCGCGACGCGTGGGCGGCTGATCGAGTCCCGCTAGCGGCAACACCGGGAATATCTGCTCGATCCCCCAAATATCGGGCACCGACTGAAAGAGCGAAAAATTCACAAACAGTTTGTCGGCGAGTTTTTCCGCCAGCTCATCTTGAATATCGCGGTGGGCGCGATTGCGGGTATCCAGTTGCGCTCTTAGCCGCACGCAGGCGGCGGTGTAAACGCGTTCGCCTTCGGCCCGGGCGGTGACGCTAGTTAACCCCATGACAAAGCGCTCTTGCAGCTCGCTAACGGCCTGCAGCAAATCGTGCCATGCTTCCACCAACACGCGCGGTTCTTGCGGGGCTTCAAGCTGTTCAAATGCTTGCCACAGGGCGGCAACGTGGGGCTCATCCAGCGCAAGGCGCTCAGGCGGTGTGGCGTCGATGCGTTCCTCATCGATCACGTTGGTGATCAGCACCGCATGGTGCGCGGTTAGCGCACGGCCGGACTCGCTGATCAGATGCGGTTGCACCAAGCCGTTCTCCCGGCAAAGTTGGGCGAACGCATTGACCACATTGCGGGCGTACTCGGCCATGGAGTAGTTGGCCGAACAGAAGCTGCGCGAGCGGGTACCTTCGTAGTCGACCCCCAAGCCGCCGCCGACATCGACGGTATCCACCGGCGCACCAAGCGCCACCAGGCTTTGATAAAACCGCGCGCATTCGCGCAGACCGCGCTGAATATCGCGGATATTGGCGATCTGAGAGCCCAAGTGAAAATGCACCAGCTGTAGGCTGCCCAGCGCATCAGCGTCGCGCAAGGTCTCGACCACTTGCAAAATTTGACTCGCCGTCAGGCCGAATTTGGACTTTTCCCCGCCGGTATTTTGCCATTTTCCCTTGCCCACCGAGGCAAGCCGGGCGCGTAGGCCAATACGCGGGCGCACCTCCAGCGCTCGGGCTTCTGTCAAAATCAACTCAAGCTCGGAAAGCTTTTCCACCACCAGGTACACCCGATGGCCGAGCTTTTCGCCGAGCAGTGCTAAGCGTACGTACTCGCGGTCTTTATAACCGTTGCACACGATCAGCGACGAGCCGCTATCGGAGAGCGCCAGCACCGCCAGAAGCTCCGGTTTGCTGCCAGCTTCTAGTCCCACGCGGCCGTGACCGCGCTCGGTGGTGGCGAGGATCTCTTCTACCACGCGGCGCTGCTGATTCACCTTGATGGGGTAGACGGCGGTATAGCCGGCGGTGTAATCCGCCTCTTGCATTGCTTGGTCGAAAGCGCCGCACAGCTGCTCCACGCGGTCGTGCAGGATATCGCTAAAGCGTACCAGTACCGGCAGGCGCAGCCCGGCGTTACGCAGTTGGTGCACCAGCCCTGTTAGCGGAAGCGCCGGGCCGTTTGCCTCGCTGCCGTGAGGGCGTACCAGGGTTTGGCCGCGGTCGTCGACGTCGAAGTAGCCGCTGCCCCATTGGTCAATGTTCCACGTGCGCCGCGCGCGTAGGGCGGGGCTTTCGGCGGATGCCATATGGCTCATCGGCTGACCTCGGGAATCGGCAGCGCGCCGTGTGCAATACGCGCGTGCAAGATGGTGCGAAAACGCTCAGGGTCGTGGGGGGTTAAATCGTGCGCCGGCGGGTCGACGTAAACCACCAACAGGCGCGAGAGCCAGTAACGCAGCGCGGTCATGCGCAGCATCACCGGCCAGAGGTCACGCTCCTCCTGGGTTAGGGGGCGGCGTGCTTGGTAGGCTTCAAGCAGGGCGTCATGACGCTCGGGGTTTAAGCGCCCGTCGGCGTCGGAAGCCCAGTCGTTAATCACGATCGCCAGGTCAAACAGCAAGTCGCCGGTGCAGCCGTTGTAAAAATCGATGATGCCGCCGAGCCGTTCGCCATCAAACAGGGTGTTATCGCGAAACAAGTCGCCGTGGATGGCACCTTGGGGTAGCTCGCGGTGCTGACTGAAAGCGCTTTCGAAGTCGTCAACTTCGTCTTTCATCAGTGTTTGATCGCTAGGGCTTAAGTAAGTCAGCACTTTGTGATGCTTGATCCGTAGCCAGTGCAAATCGCGCGGGTTGGGACGGTGGCCGGGGAAATGCTGCGACACCACGTGCATATGCCCAAGCGCATCGCCCAGCGCGCGGCATTGGGCGATATTGGGAGCTTCCGGGTGGCGACCCGGCAAGCGCGGAAAGAGCAGGGCCGGCTTGTCCGCCAGACTATGCAGTGCCACGCCGTCGCGGTCGTGTACCGTGCCGGGCACCGGCAAGCGATGCTCCGCGAGGTAGTCAAGCAAGTCGACAAAGAACGGCAGCTCTTCGTGCTCGCCCTGCTCAAAGAGCGTTAAGACCAGCTCGTGGCGGTCGGTGGTGACAAAAAAAGTGGAGTTTTCCGTGCCGTCGGCCACGCCCTGAAGGGCCGTAAAGCGGCCAACGTCAAACTTGTCCAAAAACGCCGCGACCTGTGTGTCGCTAAGCGGAGTAAATACAGCCATGAGAATCTCGCCCAGGTTGCTAAGCCCACTATTGTAGCGGCTTGGTGCGCCACTTGGCAGCGTTGATCCGGGCGACTTTCGCCGCGAGGTATCGTGGGATCGTACGTTTGCATTCGGCACAGCGCCAGCGGCGCGCTATCATAGCCTGACGAATTTTTTTGAACGGTGAATTGTGTATGGCTCGCGCTCCGATCGTGCTTGTGGATGGCTCCTCTTATTTGTATCGCGCGTTTCACGCGCTGCCGCCGCTGACCACTTCCCAAGGACAGCCGACCGGCGCCGTGAAGGGCGTGCTCAATATGCTCAAACGGCTGATCAAGGACTACCCTGATAGCCCCATGGCGGTGGTGTTTGATGCGCCGGGTAAAACCTTCCGCGACGAGATGTACGAAGCCTACAAGGCGCACCGGCCACCAATGCCGGATGACCTGCGAAGCCAGGTTACGCTGCTGCACGACTGCGTAAAATCGCTGGGGTTGCCGCTTTTGTGTATTGAAGGCGTTGAGGCGGATGACGTGATCGGCACCTTGGCGCACAAGGCCACGCAGTCTGGGCGCGACGCGGTGATTTCCACCGGCGATAAGGACATGGCACAGCTGGTCAACGCGCACATCACCTTGGTTAACACCATGAAGGACGAAACGCTGGATGAAGCCGGGGTGAAAGACAAGTTCGGCTTACCGCCGGCATTAATCATCGATTATCTCGCCCTAATGGGCGATAAAGTCGACAACATCCCCGGCGTGCCGGGCGTGGGCGAAAAAACCGCCATCGGCCTGTTGCAAGGCATGGAAGGCGGACTGGATACCATTTACGGCGATCTGGAACGGGTCAAAACGCTCAGCTTTCGTGGGGCCAAAACGCTGCCCAAAAAGTTAGAAGAGCACCGTGATCAAGCGTTTCTCTCATATCAACTTGCGACCATCAAAACCGACTGCGACCTGCCGGTAGGGCTTGATGATCTGGATATCGCCCACCCTGATCGCGAGCGGCTGGTTGCGCTTTACCGCGAGCTTGAGTTCAAACAGTGGCTCGCCGAGCTATTAGACGGCCAAGACGAAGGCGTCGACGATGTCACGAGCGGGGCGCCGGTGGATGACGCGGACGACGAGGCAGGTAGTCAACCGCCCAGCGCGCGTCAGGATCACGTCATCACCGAGCAGCGTGAACTGGACGTCTGGCTTGAGCGGCTATTCAAGGCTGAGCGTTTTTGTGTCGACTTGGAAACCACCAGCCTTAACTACATGGAGGCGGAAATCGTCGGCGTGGGGCTTGCGCTTGAACCCGGCGAGGCGGCATATATTCCGCTGGCACACGATTACTTGGATGCCCCCGCGCAGCTGGATCGTGACGCGGTGTTAAACGCACTCAAGCCGCTACTCGAAGACCGCAGCAAAACCAAAATCGGCCAGAACCTGAAGTACGATATGTCGGTGCTCGCCAACGTCGGCATTACGCTGGCCGGGCCGCTCGCCGACACCATGCTGGCGTCCTACGTGCTCAATTCCACCGCTACGCGTCACGATATGGAGTCGCTGGCGCTCAAGTACCTCGGTGAGAACACCATTTCGTTTGAGGATATTGCCGGCAAAGGGGCGAAACAGCTGACTTTCAACCAGATCGCGCTGGAGCAAGCCGCCCCTTATGCCTGCGAAGACGTGGATATTACCCTGCGCCTTCATCAAACGCTGCGCCCACAGGTAGAGCAAGAAGGCGAGTTGGCAGCGGTGCTCGACTCACTTGAGCTACCGCTGGTGCCGGTGCTTTCGCGCATCGAGCGCAATGGCGTATCGCTGGATGCCGAGCGACTGCACACCCAGAGCCACGAGTTGGCAAGCCGTATTCGCGAATTGGAAAGCAAGGCATTTGAACTTGCCGGGCGCGAGTTCAATCTCGGCTCGCCCAAACAACTGGGTGAGATTCTGTTCGAGGAACAGAAGATACCGGTGATTAAGAAAACGCCCAAAGGCGCACCCTCCACCGCCGAAGCGGTGCTCGAAGAACTGGCGCTGGATTACCCGCTGCCCAAAGTGATCATGGAGCACCGCGGGTTATCCAAGCTGAAATCCACCTACACCGACAAACTGCCACGTTTGATTAACCCGCGCACCGGGCGGGTACACACAAGCTACCATCAGGCGGTGACCGCGACGGGGCGGCTCTCATCCTCCGACCCTAATCTGCAAAATATTCCCATTCGCACGGAAGAGGGGCGCAAGATTCGACAGGCGTTTACCGCGCGCCCGGGTTATCGCATCGTCGCTGCTGACTACTCGCAAATCGAGCTGCGCATCATGGCGCACCTGTCGGAAGATAAGGGGCTGTTGAGCGCCTTCGCTGACGGCAAGGACATTCACGCCGCCACCGCCGCCGAGGTGTTTGGTACCTCGCTTGAAAAGGTCTCCAGTGAACAGCGTAGAAGCGCTAAAGCGATCAATTTCGGGCTAATCTACGGTATGAGCGCCTGGGGACTGTCGCGGCAGCTGCATATCGAGCGCCATCAGGCCCAGACCTACATCGACCGCTACTTCGACCGCTACCCAGGCGTAGCACGCTACATGGAGCGTATTCGCGCCCAAGCGGCGGAGGATGGCTATGTCGAGACGGTGTTTGGTCGGCGTCTCTACCTGCCGGAGATTCACTCGCAAAACCGCAATCGCCGCCAAGGCGCCGAGCGCACGGCCATTAACGCGCCGATGCAAGGCACCGCCGCGGATATCATCAAACGCGCGATGATCGACGTCGATGCCTGGCTGGCGGGAAGTGATTTTGACGCGCTGATGGTGATGCAGGTTCACGATGAGCTGGTGTTTGAAGTCGCCGATAACCAAGTCGCGGCATTTATTGCCGAGGTACAAAAACGCATGCAGGGCGCCGCTGAGCTTAATGTTGAGCTTACCGTGGAAGCCGAAAGTGGCGCCAATTGGGACGAAGCGCACTGATTCATTTTGTTTGATCGTTAGCAAACAAAAGCACCCGCTGCCATGGCAGCGGGTGCTTTTGTTATAGACGTCTTTACAGACGTGTTGGTCGACGTATCGGTGCGCGTGGTTTCGCGCCCCGCTTAACGCCAGCCAACGCGATCAAAGATGCGGATCGCTTCGGGGTTGTTTTCACCCAGTTCGCTGATGTTCAGGTCATCTTTCTTAAAGTTGCCCCAAGACTCCAGCACCGGGTCTTTCTTCACGCCTGCAACCACCGGGAACTCGTTGTTGCCGGAAGCAAAGATTTCCTGGGCGGTGTCAGAGGACAAGAACTCCAAAAAGCGTACGGCGTTCTCACGGTTGGGGGCACCGTCAACGACACCGGCACCGCCGACGTTCACGTGAGCGCCACGGCCGTCTTGGTTGGGAAAGATGATGCCCACTTTGCGCGCGGCTTCACGGTCAGCGTCGTCGTCCGACTTCAGCAGGCGCACGTAGTAGTAATGGTTGGCAACGGCTAAGTCGCACTCACCGCTTGCGACACCGCGGATTTGATCGGTATCGCCGCCTTCCGGGTCGCGCGCCATGTTATCGACCACGCCCTGCGCCCATTCTTCAGCGCCTTCTTCGCCGTGATGGGCGATCATAGAAGCCAGAAGTGACTGGTTGTAAATGTTGTTAGAGGAGCGAATGCACACTTGGCCTTCGAATTGCGGGTCGGCCAGGTCTTCGTAAGAGCTGATCTGGCTGGGATCGAAGTTTTCGCGGTTATAGTAAATGGCGCGGGCGCGTTGGCTTAAGCCAAACCACAGCCCTTCCGGGTGGCGCATGGATTCCGGCAAGCGCTCGTCTAGCACATCCGACTCAACGCTTTGGAAGATGCCTTCTTGCTCAGCGCGCCATAGGCGGCCAGCATCAACGGTTAGCATGACATCGGCAGGGCTTGCGATTCCCTCGCGCTGGATGCGTTCGATAAGCTGGTCGGAATCGCCTTCAAGCACGTTGACTTCAATGCCGGTTTCGTCGGTAAAGGCGGTGTAAAGGCGCTCATCGGAGTCGTAGTGACGCGCGGAATACAAGTTGAGCTCGTCAGCTAATGCCGTGCTGGCAAAAGCGCTACTTACCAAAACGGCAGCCACTGGAGCGGCGAAACGTGCTGTTTTCATCGTCGAACATCCTTTTGATAGATAATGATAATAAGTTGTATTACGAAAGAGTTTTGCTATTTAAGCGCTTAGCACACGTTGAGTCAAGTAAATGAGAAATAAAATCATCTAAAACGATTGGTAACGGCGAGAAAGGTGCATTGGCAGCCAATAAAAAATAGAATGCGAATAGCTTTCAATTCTTTCAATGGCGGAGTGTCATGACGGTAACGATGAATACAGCGGAAGTCGCAGCGCCAGTCAATGCGCTGGCACTGCGCAATGTGCGCCATACGTTTGATGGCAACACCGTAGTAAAAGGCATTGACCTGGAGGTTGAGCCCGGCGAAGTGGTTTGCTTATTAGGGCCTTCCGGGTGTGGGAAAACCACGCTGCTGCGCATTGCGGCGGGGCTAGAAGTGTTGCAAGAGGGCAGCGTGGCGCTTGAGGACAACGTCATTGCATCCCCAGGGCAGCGCCATGTGCCGCCAGAGAAGCGTAATGTGGGGCTGGCGTTTCAAGATTCCGCGCTTTTTCCGCACTTAACCGTGCTGGAAAACGTGATGTTTGGACTGAAAAAGCTCCCCGCGCCGCAGCGGCGTAAACGCGCCAAGGAGCTTTTAGAGCAGCTGGGCATGGCAAGTTACACGGATACGTATCCGCACATGCTTTCAGGCGGGCAACAGCAGCGCGTGGCGCTGGCGCGAGCGCTGGCACCCGAGCCACGGCTGATGCTGCTGGACGAGCCGTTTTCTAGCCTTGACGCGCGCCTGCGCGACCAAATTCGCGACGATACCCTTCACGTATTGAAAAAAGTGGGTGCGGCAACGCTGTTGGTGACCCACGATCCCGAAGAGGCGATGTTCATGGCCGACCGCATTGCCTTGATGCGTGACGGTAAAATTATTCAGGTGGGCACGCCACAAGAGCTTTACTGCGCCCCTAGCGATCCCTTTGTGGTGACGTTTTTTGGTGAGGTGAATGAGCTCGACGGTACGGTCAACAACGGTAAAATCGCCACGCCGGTGGGTAGCGTCGAGGCCGGTTGGCTGCCGGAAGGTAGCCAAGCAAAAGTGATGATTCGTCCTGAAGCGTTACGGGTTGCCGAGTGCAATGTAGACCCCAATCCGCATGACCATAGCCATGTGATTATGGCCAAGCTGTTAGGCCGCTCCAGCCTGATCCATCTGTGCGCCCACGGTAGCCAAGGCGATGAAGCCCACCTGCACGCTCGGGTGCCGGGGCTTTTTCTCCCCGGCGAAGGCCAACCGGTGGATATTCATTTGGACCTTTCTCAGGTGTTTGTCTTTCCGTCACCTACCGCTGCTGCCGGGGCGAGCACGGCGCATCGCCACGCTTAACAAAATCACCGGAATAATGCCCACCACCACAATCGCCAGCGAGGCCGTTGAGGCCTCCGCTAGTCGCTCATCGGCGGCGAGGTTGTGTGCGCGAACGGCCAATGTATCGAAGTTGAACGGGCGCAAAATAATGGTCGCGGGCAGCTCTTTCATCACGTCGACAAAAACCAAAATCCCTGCCGCCAATAAGCTGCTGCGCATTAGTGGGGTATGAATGCGCCGTAGGGTGCCGCCTGCCGTTTGGCCAAGCGTGCGCGCGGCGGCGTCCATGCTCGGCGTGACTTTGCCTAAGCTGGCTTCGACCGCGTTAAACGAGACCGCCAAAAAGCGCACCACATACGCATAAATCAAAATAAACGCCGAGCCACTAAAAATCAGCCCAATAATGTAGCCGTATTGGGTGTGAAGCCAGGTATTAATGGCGTTATCCAGCCAGGCAAAGGGGATTAAAATTCCCACCGCGACTACCGAACCGGGAATGGCGTAGCCCATTGCCGCAATGCGCGAGCTGACCCGCGCAAAGGGCGTATTGTGAATACGCACGCCGTAGCTTAAAAGAATCGCCATCCCCACCGCGAGCAGCGCGGCAATGGTCGCAAGTGACAGGCTGTTGAAGGCAAACCCGATAAAGCGTGTGCCGAAAAGCGAATCCCCCTCGACAATCGCCATTTGCAGCAAAATCGCACTCGGGAGCAGAAAGCCGATGAGCACTGGGAGCAAACAGGCAATAAGCGCGCTGGCGGCACGCCAGCCATAAAGCGGGTATTCCGGTAGCTGTTGATAGCGGTTGGTGCTGTGAAAGTAACGCCGTTTGCCGCGCGAAGCGCGTTCAATTAGCACCAGGGCGACCACAAAGGTCAGCAGGCAAGCGGCAAGCTGTGCGGCGGCAACGGGCTCGCCCAAGCCGAACCAGGTGCGATAAATCCCTGTCGTGAATGTATCGACCCCGAAATACTGCACTGCGCCAAATTCGTTGAGCGTCTCCATCAGTACCAATGAAACGCCACCCACCAGCGCTGGGCGCGATAGCGGTACCGCGACCGTGGCAAACAAATGCCAAGGCCCGCGGCCCAAGGTGCGGCCGACATCCAGCACGCAAACGGACTGCTCTAGAAAAGACGCTCGGGCCAGCAAGTACACGTAAGGGTAGAGCACCAGGGTAATGAGTATGGCCGCGCCCCCCAACGAGCGAATATTGGGGAAAAAGTAATCGCCGTATTCCCAGCCGAACGTATCGCGCAAAAGGCTCTGCAAGGGGCCGGCGACTTGCAAAAAATCGGTGTAAGCGTAGGCAATGACGTAGGTTGGCACTGCCAGCGGCAGCAAAAGCGCCCACTCGAATAGGCGCTTACCGGGGAAGCGACACATCACCACCAGCCACGCCGTGCCGGTGCCAATTATCAGCGTGCCGATACCCACCATCAGCACTAGCCAAAACGTATTGGTTAAGTAACGCGGCAGCACGGTGCTGGCCAGGTGCTGCCAGATGTCACCCGCTGGCATGAAGATATGCGCGAGGATGACAATAACGGGCAGGGCAACCACCAGGGCGATGCCAAAAAGAATGAATGACCAGACATTGAGCCGGCTGACCAGCTGCTTGGATAGCGAGTAGAGGCCACGGTCGGCAGTCTGAGACAACGGAGTTCTCCTTCAGGGTATGAGAGAGCAGGGTATGAAAAAGTAGAGTATGAGCGGATAGTGGCGATGCGAACCAGTATCAAATGCTAATCATACCATCTAGTGCCTGACTTAACGATGTGAAATCCATGCGACATGCTGCCACCTGCCCGCCAGCAGCGTATTTTTTTACAGGTGCTGGGAAGCAAAAGCCCCCTGCAGGGCAAGGGGCTAATCACAAGGCTTGTAAACGGTTAGCGTATTATCTGCTGTAAACCAGATTGGGCAGCCAGGTGGCCAGCGGTTCAAAGAAGAACACCAGCATAAGGCCAAGCAACTGCAGCAGCACGAAGGGAGCAACACCTTTGTAGATGTCCATTGTCTGAATCGAAGGTGGACAGACCCCTTTGATGTAAAAGAGCGCAAATCCGACGGGTGGCGTAATAAACGAGGTCTGCAGACAAATCGCGAACAGAATGGCAAACCAGACTGGCTCAACCCCAAGGCTAAACACCACAGGTGCCACCAGAGGCAGGATAATCAGAGTGATCTCCACCCAGTCAAGGAAGAAGCCAAGCAGGAAGACGACTAACAGAATCGACAACACGATACCGGCGGTGCCAAATGGCAGGCCAGTCACCGCATCACGAATAACGTCATCACCCCCCAGACCGCGCAATACGGCCGCGAAAACCGTGGCACCGATGAAAATGCCAAAGATAAACGCCGTGGTGCGCGTGGTCTGGTAAAGCGCGCTGGACATGACATTGAAGTTCAGGCGTCGGCTGGTAAAAGCCAGTAACGTGGCGCCCAGAGCGCCCACGGCAGAGGCTTCTGTCGTGGTAGCAAAGCCGGTGAAAATCGACCCAAGGACTGCGACGATCAGCACCATGGGGGGCAGCACGGCAATCAGCACTTCCAGCAGCGCGCGCCCGTTGAGGGGTTCACGATCCTTAGGTGCGGGGGCAAGGTCCTTCTTGATGTAAGCGGCGATGATGATAAAGGCGATATACATGACGCCAAGCATCACACCAGGGATCAGCGCTCCCATGAACAAACGTCCAACAGACGCTTCGGAGGTGCCCAGGCGATCAGCCATCAGTACCAGCATGATGCTGGGCGGCACGAGTATCCCCAGGGTGCCTACCGAACAGGCGGTTCCCACCGCCAGCGACTTATTGTAGTTGGCTTTCAGCATTGGGCCGATGGAGAGCATGCCCAGCAAGACGACCGAGGCGCCTACGATACCAGTTGAAGCGGCCAGCAGAATCCCCACGATAACCACCGTTACCGCGTAGCCGCCGCGCAGGCCGCCCATGACGCGTACCAGCGAATTCATCAGGCGTTCGGCAATCCCGGAGCGATCCAGCATGATGCCCATAAAAATGAACAGCGGCAGTGCCACCATCAGTTCATTGGCCACGATCCCGTAAAATCGCTGGGCAAGAACGCCAATGGTGCCGCCCCAGGAAAACCACAGATTGGCGTCGAAATACTCGACCATGACGTGGCCGATAATGGCAAACAGAAAGCCGATACCCGCGAGAGACCAAGCGACCGGAAAACCCAGCAGCAATAGCCCCATGAAACTGGCAAACATGCCAATAACGAGAAGTTCTTCAATACCCATATTAATTCCCGGTGTCAGGCGTTAGCGGAAGTCGGTCGGGTGCGTTGGCCGCACTTCCCGAGGAAACTTGAAGAGATAGGTTGTACACCGTAATAGACGCGACACCATGGCAATTGCAATCAGTATCATGCCGATGGGCAGGGTGCTTTTAAGAATGAACCGGTAAGGTAGGCCGCTAGGTGCCTGGGAATTTTCGCCCTGCTCGAATGACCGGTAGGCATATTCAATCAGCTGATCGATTATGAAATACAGCAGTGGCAGCATCAAAAGCGCAATGCCAAGCAATTCAATCCATGCCATCAGGCGAAGTGAAAAACGTTCACGCAGCACATCCACACGCACGTGATCATCTGTCACGATGGCATAGGCCAGTGTCATGATCATGGTGGCACCAAAGAAGTGCCAGGAAAGCTCCTCCAGCGCAATTGAACCGCGCCCAAGAATAAAGCGGCTGAACACGTTAGTAAGAACAACCGCAATAGTGACAACCCACAGCCAGGAGAGCAGCTTGCCGGTAAAAGCAATCATGGAATCCAGCCGAAAACTTAACGCATTGGTGGGAAGCGTTTGTGAAGGATCCTGGGAAGGCGTAGACATAGTATCAGTCTCATGTGTCTTGGCATAAACAAGGCCGGAGCATCATGGCGATGCCCCGGCCAGTCGTGTCACAGGCGATCAGTCTAACTGCTGAATGTTTTCAGGCTTGAAGTACTCGGCCGGTAGGTAGCCTTTGGTGCGCCATTCGCCGTGAATACGCATCCAATCCTGCTGGCTGTCGAGTACGCGACGGAACATCTCGTCTTCGTTGGCGATTTCCTGCTGGACTTCATGGGTGATAGTGCGCAGTTCCTGCAGAACTTCTTCCGGCAGAACCTGGGCGTTGACGCCTTCCTCGACAAAGCCTTGCAATGCCAGTGGGTTTTCCCACTCACTTTCAGATAGACCAAACAGTGTTGCTGAGCGGCAACCCATATCGATCTGGGCGCGGGTGGCCTCTTCAAGCGAAGCCCAGGAATCCTTGTTGATCAATAGGAAAGCGGTTGTAAAGGTTTGGTGCCAACCCGGCATCAGGTAGTTATTGACGATTTCTTGCATGCCCAGGATACGGTCAACCGCAGGAGCTGAAAACTCGGTGGCGTCAATCGTGCCACGTTCCATTGCCTGGTAAAGTTCGCCGCCCGGCAGCATGGTAACGGAAGCACCGAGGCGCTCCATGACGCGGCCACCGATACCCGCAAAACGAATGCGTAACCCGTCCATCTGCTCAAGGGATTCAACCGGCTCGGCGAACCAACCAGCCGCTTCCGGGCCAATCATACTGCAAAGCAGCGGTTGAACGTTGTAGGGTTCGTAGATTTCTTCGAGCAGTGTGTGACCGTCGCCGTGGTAGTACCAGGCCAGGTAAGAGGAAGGTTCCATGCCGAAGGGCGCGCCAGCATATAACGGCAGAGAAGGAATGCTGCCCTGGTCATAGCCAACCCAGGTAAAACCTGCCGGGTACTGGCCTTCCGAAACCGCATCGAGAATTTCAAACGCAGGAATCAACTCGCCTGGCTCGTAATAGCGGAGGTTGATATTGCCACCGGATACCGCCTTCAGAGACTCCGACAGATGCACAACCGGTGTGCTCAAGCCAACGAGGTTGGAGGGGAACGCAATTGGAACCTGCCAACGTACTTGCTCCTGAGCGTTGGCCGCTGTTGCCATGGTGCCCGTTGCCATAATCACGGCAGCGGCTGTGCCGGCGAGCTTGAAACGCATTAACGATTTTGTGCGGGTCAACATATTCATGAACCTTTCTCCGCTTACACTGATTGTTGTTTATTCAGGCTTAACTGCCTTGGTGAGGCTATAGCCAGCCGTGCAGAGGCTCAAGTAGCAGTTTCAACACTATTCAACTGGTTGCCAGCATGGGCCTATGCGCTGTTTTAACATTTCGCGATAAAATTGCGGCTAAAGACGCTATAACCGAGCTAAATATAGGCTAAATGTTGTTATATTGCGTTGTTTGAGATCTGTTCCTTATGTGCGAGGGCGTTAGACTAATAGATAGTGCTTTTGGCATTTTTATCGATGAGTCTACATCCTGAAACAAGCATTTATTGGTCTGACCAATATGAGGTTAAAAGGGAATGTTTTGCTGAGTGCCTGTTGTAATGGCTTTTGATTTGAAAAAGAGGCTTGATTGGTCTTACCAATTATAAAAATGCCGTTGGCGTTGCCTGGACAGACTTTCCGGTGAGGTATCACAGCGTCGCGTCTGCATTGGCGCGCCGGCGATAATGCGATGAGATATCAGTCGCAAATAGCATCACTTCACCGCTCACTGTGTACAAACGCCGCCATGAAAAGGCCTTCGCCTGCGGTGGAATAACGCAGGCGAAGGCGGGAGACACAAAAACAGAAGGGTATCGGCTAGTTGAGCAGTATCGCCGGCAGGCCGGTAATCAGCGCCGGGAAAAACGCCATCAACGTGCAGGCGAACAGGATGATCGCCACAAACGGAATCACCGCTTTGTAGAGGTCCACGATTTCCACCCCAGGCGGCGCCACGCCTTTGAGATAAAACAGCGCATAACCAAACGGTGGCGTGAGGAAGGACGTTTGTAGCACCACGGCCACCATCACCACGAACCACAGCACATCAATCCCCATCGATTCCACAATGGGCAGCATGATCGGGAAGCTCAACAACACGATCCCTGTCCAGTCGAGGAACATGCCCAAAATAAACACCAAAAAGAGCATCAATAGCAGGGCGCCGACAGTACCACCGGGCATCCCGAGCACAACGTCGCTGATGACGGTCATGCCGCCGCCAAGGGAGAACACCCCAGTAAAGGCGGTGGCGCCGACCAGGACCAGCATCACCATGGTGGTAGTTTTGCCCGCCTCAATCATCGTGTGGTAGCAGGTGGAGAGCTTACGGTCGCCGAAGATCATAAACAGGAGAAAGGCGATGAAAACGCCAATGGCCGACGCCTCGGTCGCTGTCGCGATACCGGTAAACAGCGCGCCCAATACGCCAAGGATCAAGGACATTGGCGGTACGACGTACTTCGCCAGCATGATCAAAAGCCCCTTGGTGCTGACCTCTGCCTGCTCTGCGGCGGGCACTTTAGGGCCGTAAGAGGGCTTCACAAAGCAGATGATCAGCACATAGAGCGCGTACATCACGCCGAGCATTAACCCGGGCACGAGTGCCCCGGCAAACAGCGCGCCGACCGAGACGGGCGAGTAGCTCGCCATCAAAATCAGCATGATGCTGGGCGGAATCAAAATGCCCAAGCAGCCGCTTGCCATGATGACGCCGGCGCTGAGCTCTTTGTTGTAGCCGTACTTCAGCATTGGCACCAGCGCAATCATGCCCATCACCGCAATGGAAGCCCCAACGATGCCCGTGGTGGCCGCCAGCAGCACCGACACCACGACCACGGTAAGCGCTAAGCCGCCGCGCAGGTTGGCGAGTAACAAGCGCATGGCGTCGAACATTTTCTCGGTGACGCCCGAGTCGTTCAAAAACCGCGCCATTAAAATAAACAAGGGGATCGCCACAAGGACGTAGTTATCCATGGCGTTGCCATAGACGTTATTAATAATAATGCCGAGGGTGTGGATGCCAGGGCCTAAATACGCGCCAATCACCGCGACGCCGCCAAGCACAAAGGCCAGCGGATGCCCCATAAACAGGCCAATTAATAGGCCACCAAACATCACCAGGGTGAGTAATTCTGCACTCATGCGTGGTTCTCCTCACGCAGCTGAATAATAGCACGCAGCACAATGGCGATGGCCTGCAGCAAGATCAATACGGCGGCCAGCACGATCACGCCTTTCACGGGGTAAACCGGAATCGACACCATGCCGTAGGTGGTTTCGCCACGGCTGATGGAGCGTTCGAAGAACGCCCAGCCTTGGGTTAGCAACAGCCAGATAAAGGGGACAAAAAAGATGGCGTAACCGACGATTTCCAGTACCGCTTGTTTTTTGCGTGATAACAGACGTTTTAATACGTCGACTTCCACGTGAGCGTGGTGACGAAGCCCGTAGGCGGCCATCAGCATAAAGTGGGCGCCGAACAGCATCTTGGTGACGTCAAATGCCCAGTCGCTAGGGCGTCCGAGAAAAAAACGCATCGCGATGTCATACAACACAATCAGCGTGATGACACCGATCAAAGGCGCCACAATTCGCCCAAAGAGCTCATTGAACGCATCAATGGCTTTTGCGATCGCATGCATGGGAAGTCTCCCGATTCTGAATAAGGGCTATTGATAATAACGACGCGCGACAAAAAAAACGCCCCAGCGCAAGCGCCAGGGCGGTGACGGCAGCAGATTACATGCAGGCTTCGATTTCTTCGAGAGACGGCAGGTTGTCGATAGAACGGCTCATGTTGAACGGCACGGTCACATCACGCCAGTTAGCATAGTGCTCCATGTAGCTGATCATGGAGTGATAAACTTTGGCGTGCATCGGGTCTTCACAGGCACCGCGCAGAATCACTTCGTTGGTCGCGTCTTGGATGGTGGCGAGGTCTTCCGCTGAGAGGGTGCTAATTTCAACGCCATCTTCTTGGAACTTCACCGTCGCTTCAGTGGATTCACGCTCTGACCATGCCAGTGACCACGCCATGGTGGCATCCGCCGCGATTTTCAGCGTTTCCTGGGTTTCTTCGGGGAGTGCGTTCCACGCATCTTTATTGATCATGACGCCGAAAACGCTGGCGGACTGGTGCCAGCCGGGCGTTGACCAATAATCCGCGACTTCGGAAAAGCCGGCTTTGTAGTCGACGCCCGGGGTGGAGAACTCACCTGCGTCAATCACGCCCCGCTCAATCGCTTGGTACACTTCGCCGCCGGCGAGGGTGACTTGAGAACCGCCAAGCATCTCTAACACGCGACCCTGGTCACGGCCGGAGAGGCGCAGGCGCTTGCCTTCAAGATCGGCGATGCTCTCGATCGGCGTATTGCCCATAAAGCCGGATTCGTTGTTGGTGATACCGTAGGGCAGGTACACCATGTTGTAATCGCCATACACTTCTTGGTACAGGTCAAAACCGCCCCACTGCTGAATCCAGTTGAGATAGTCGACACCGTTAAACAAGCTGGTGGTCGTGGCCAGCGGCGAGAACGCCGGGCTGCGGCCAGCCCAATAGCCCGGCCAGTCGCCGGAGGCTTGAATCGCACCGGTTTCGGTAGCATCGAACACCTCGGTGCCAGGCATTAGTGTACCGCCAGCGCGAAAGTTGATTTGCAACTCATCGCCCGCCAGCTTGTTGACCAATTCGACCCAGTGCTGGTCGATTTTGATCAAATCCAGGTTATCCGGCCACGTGGTGGTCATGGTCCACTGCTCTTGTGCATGCGCGGTGGAGGACAGCGCGGCAAGGGCAATGCCCGCGGCAAGACCGGTAACGGCAAATTTGGTCATCTTTGTCATTTTTAACTTCCTAATGAGGTTGGCGTTTAGCGTTATTGGGTAAAGTGTTGTAAATAATAATATAGTGGTAAACAGATTTTAAAATAAAGGTTAACCACCGTTTATGCCACCGCTACCCGAATGTAGCGCTATTTGCGCAAGCGATAGTTTACGTTAGCGTAAAGTTTTCGCTTACTGCTGCGAAAACAACCTAGCACAGACGCGGGGTTGCTGTGCAATATCAGCAAAAAGCGTTGGTCAACGCCGGTGTGCGCCAACAGCTTTTTAAAATACATATTAATCATAAAGTTACGAAAAATTGGTGATGACTTGTGCGCCTAAAGCGGGGAGCTAAGCGTTGAGAAAACTGAATTTTTACAACCAAAGTCGTAAGCAATGTCGGTAGTTTATGTCACTAATGTAGGCGCGTTATGAACACTTACGTGAGCTCAGCGTCTGGGTTAGCGCGCGGGCTTAGTGCCGTAATCGGGCATGCAAAACGGTTACAACGTCGTGGCTGGCGCCAATGGCTATGGCTTGAGGGTAACCCGGCGCGCGCACGTTGCGAGGCGCAGACTCTTTGGCACGCCTACGCGTGGCAGGCACCGCTATGGGTAGGGATGAATGACGCTGCAAGCGGAGAGCTCCCCTCCTGCAAGCCTTCCTTGCCGGCTTCTCAAGCCCGCACTCGGTTAGGCCAAGAGCATCAACTGATCGTCTATGACGCAAGCGAAGGGTTTGACCCGGATGCCCTCGGCGCACTGGGCGGAACGCTGATGGCGGGGGGGCTGCTGGTACTGATCACCCCCCACGATTGGGGCAGCACCCCGGATCGCGATTATCGCCGCATGGCGGATTACCCTTACGCGTGGGAGTCGCTGACGTCTCACTATATCGCTCGGCTTGCCCGCTTGCTACGCGCTGACGCGGGCGTCATCCACTGGCGAGTCGGCGAGGGCGTGCACTTGCCGCGATTACCCGCCAGTGCCCGGCAGCAGACACCGCCGCTGGATGCGGACTGCCTCACTCACGATCAAGCCCGGGCAGTTGCCATGCTCACCGCGCTTAAGCGTCGTCGCCCGTTGGTGATCACCGCCGACCGTGGCCGCGGGAAAAGCGCGGCGCTCGGCATCGCGTGCGCACGGCTGCTAAATAAAGGCATTGAAACGATTTGGGTTACCGCGCCCCGCCCGGCCGCGGTGGCGCCGCTTTTTGAGCGCGTGGCGGCGCTGTGCCCGCAGGACGAGCGGCTTTCGCCCTATGAACTGCGCCTGGCGAGTGGCCAGCGCGTGGCGTTTGTCGCGCCGGATGCATTGACTGCCGGCGTTGAGCGCGATGAACTCGGCGGCGATGGCAGCTATTTGTTGGTGGACGAAGCGGCCGCCATTCCTGCCGTGCTGCTTGGCCGCTGGTTGCAGGCCTTTTCGCGTATCGCGTTTGCGACCACGGTACACGGCTACGAAGGCTCAGGGCGCGGCTTTGCGCTGCGCTTTCGCGATCAGCTTGACCGCTATACGCCGCAGTGGCGCGAGCTAACACTTGAGACCCCCGTGCGCTGGCGCGCGGGTGACCCGTTGGAGGCCACACTCAACCGTTTGCTGCTGCTAAAAGCGCCGATGCCGCCGCGAGTTAGTGACGAAGGCAAGCCTTACCGCGTCTCGCAAGCCGCGCTCGCTCGGGATGAAACCGCGCTCAGTGCGTTATTTGGCTTGTTGGTGCAATCACACTACCGCACCACGCCCGCCGATGTGCGCCAGCTGCTGGATGGCCCCGCGACGCAGATTCGCGTTCATGGCCCAATACATGCCCCGCAGGGCGTGGTGGTCACTCGCACCGAAGGCGATTTTACGCCTGAGCTTGCCGAGCAGGTCGCCCGCGGCGAGCGCCGCCCCCAAGGGCACTTGTTGGCGCAGTCGTTAGCCGCGCATGGGGGGTGTCGCCGCGCCTTGATTGCCCGCTGGCGCCGGGTAACGCGGATTGCCGTCCACCCGGAGGCGCGCCGTCACGGCAGCGGCCAGGCGCTGCTGACGGCGGAAATGGCGGCCGCCCGCGACGAGGGCATTGACCTTTTTGGGGCCACGTTCGGTGCCGAGGCGGGGCTGGTGCGTTTTTGGTGCCAGGCCGGTTTTTTGCCGGTCAGGGTGGGAATTTCGCGCGATACGACCACTGGCGAGTTCGCCGTCATGGTGGCCAAGGCGCTTAGCCCTCACGGCGAGCAAGTGCTGGTCGCGCTGCGTCAGCGTTTTCAGGAAGCTTTTTTCAACTTATTAGCGTTTGAGCTGCGGGAACTTCCTACTGATGTGTTGGTGCTGCTTCTGGGCCATTGGCCGCGGTTGACGCTCAGCGAGACTCAGCGCCAAGACGCCGAGGATGTCGCCTACGCCAAGCGCGACCCACGTCTGGCGCGGGCCGCGTTGCAAGCGCTTTCGGTTAACGCCGCCCAACAAGCGCTAACGCCGGCGCCGCAGGCAGCGCTTGTCGCCCTTGCCGGCTGGGCGTTTCAAAACCGGCCGCTGGAAAAAGGTCACAAAGCCTCGGTGGCGGCGCTACGCCAGGCGGTGGCGGCGCTGCTCTAGCGGTGCTAGCGCCATGGCGGTAAAGTGGCCGGGTGAATTTTTCGGAGTTGTCATGAACGATCATCTTGAAACGCTCGACCCGGCGCCGCTATGGCGCCATTTTCGTACGTTGTGCGATACACCGCGCCCCTCCGGGGAAGAGGCGGCGCTGGTAGCAACGCTAGAGGCATGGGCTGATGCACAGGGCCTCGCGCACGATCGCGACGCCTTTGGCAACCTGCGAATCAAAAAGCCCGCTTCGCCCGGCAGCGAAAAGGCGCCGGGGGTGATTCTGCAAGGGCACTTGGATATGGTCGCCCAAACCAATGCCGGCACGACGCATGACTTCAGCCGCGACCCCATTCGCACGTATGTCGACGATGGCTGGCTGCACGCCGATGGCACCACGCTCGGCGCGGATAACGGCCTCGGCGTGGCGGCGGCATTGGCCGTGCTGGAAGATAAAACGCTAACCCACGGCCCGCTGGAAGCGCTGTTTACCTTGGAAGAAGAAACCTCGATGGGCGGCGCGCTAAACCTAGCCGAGGGTTGGCTTGAGGGCAAGCGGCTGATCAACTTGGATTCCGAGGAGCGCGGTGAGGTGTACATCGGCTGCGCCGGCGGCAGCGACGTGGTGGTGGAGGCTCAGCTGCCCACAAGCAGCGCCAACGACGACGAGTGCGGCTTGCGCGTGGCGCTTACCGGTCTGAAGGGTGGTCACTCGGGGATGGATATCCACCAACCGCTGGGCAATGCCAACCGCTTGCTCATTCGGGTGCTACGCGCGCTGGAGCCGCTAGGGGCACGGCTTGGCGGCTACGCAGGCGGTACCCTGCGTAACGCTATCCCGCGTGAGGCGTTTGCTACGCTGTTGCTGCCTGCTGATACTGTTGAGGCAGCCGTCGCGAAGGTCAATCAACTAGAGCAGACGCTTAAGCGCGAGCTGGGTAGCGCCGATAGCGGCCTGCAGTTGACGGCAGCGCCGGCGCGTTTTGAAGGCGACGCCTTGAACCATGATGCCAGCGCCATGCTGGTGGCAACGCTCCACGCCGCCCCTTGCGGCGTGGAGCGCATGAGCGCGGACGTGCCCGGCGTAGTCGAGACCTCGAACAATTTGGGTGTGGTAAGCCTAGAAGGTGGGCGTTTTCACCTTTGTGCGCTGGTACGCTCGCTTCATGACAGTGCCGTTGACGCCATGGTGGATCGCTTTCAAGCGCTGTTTGGCCTGATGGGGGCGCGGGCAAAAGCCGAACACGGCTACCCTGGCTGGGTACCCAACCCTGAGGGTGAGCTACTGGCCGCGTTTAAGGCGCAACATCAAGCGCTGTTGGGTCGCGATGCTGGCGTTAAGGTCATTCACGCGGGGCTTGAATGCGGCATTATCGGCAGCAAGTATCCTCATTTGGATATGATCTCGTTTGGGCCATCGATCCGGGGTGCCCACTCACCGGATGAACGCGTGGAGCTTGCCTCGGTCACCGAGTTTTGGCAGATGTTGACAGCGCTACTGGCTGCCACGGCGCGCTAGGCGTTGACGAAAACTGCCTGCATTCGCCAACGCTTCGGACCAACCCGACATCGCGGTTAATATGCAAAAAACGGCGCCTTTTGAGAGGCGCCGTTTTGCGTGTTAACGGACTAGCACTATTGACCTAGCGAGGCGTTATTTACCGTGATAAGTGTTATTTACCCAGATAAGCGTTAAGCATCCACACGGTTTTTTCCTGCTCGCGAATGTAGTCGCCCGCTTGAGCCGCGGTGCCTTCGTCATCGGCATCGGCGGCCAGCGCCAGCAGTTCACGCTGTAGCTCAATCAGCGTTTGATAGCCTTGGAGCACGCCTTTGACGCAGGCTTCGCCGTCGTGAACGTCTTTATCTTCTTGAATGTGCGAAAGTTTCACGTAATCGGTGTACGCGTGAACCGGCTTATGGCCAAGGGTCAAAATACGTTCGGCCACTTCATCCACTTTGGTCAGCAAATCCGTGTAAAGCTCTTCAAATTTGGCATGCAGCTCAAAGAAGTTACTGCCTTTTACATTCCAGTGATAGCCGCGCACGTTCATGTAGAAAATCTGGTAGTTGGCCAGCAAATCGTTGAGTTTTTCGGCGAGCTGACTGGCGCTGCCCGTGTGTAGGCCAATGCTATTGGTATCGGTCATCTCGATCTCCTTGAAAGATTTTGTGGACTGAACGTAATAGTCTTATTGATATATGTGGCTGGTGGGGGGATGTTTCAAGAGCCAGCTGCCTGCCAGAGGCGAATAAGACCTTCGCAGCGCGCCTCCACCAGCGTGGTGGTGCGTGTGACAGCTTCGTCAAGCGACATGGGGCCATCGGCAAGTGCAAACGCGGCGGTCACCCCTTCGGCGTAGCAGGCTTCCCAGCCCTCGCCTAGGCTGCCCGCCAGCACAATGACCGGCTTGCCTGCCTTGTGCGCGGCGCGGGCGACGCCGATCGGCGTTTTTCCGCTAAGGCTTTGGCCATCGAGCCGGCCCTCGCCGGTGATGACCAGGTCCGCGCGTTCCAGTCGATGCGACATATCGGCCTGCTGCATCATGAGCTCAATGCCAGGTTTGAGCGTGGCGGAGAAAAAAGCGCGTGCGGCAAAGCCCATACCGCCAGCAGCCCCGGCACCGGGCAACGCACGGTGATTTTCGCCTAAAGTGCGCGCGGTGATCTCGGCAAAATGCGTCAGCGCGCGGTCGAGTTCGGCAACGTGTTCGGGGGTGGCGCCTTTTTGTGGGCCAAAGACGGCGCTTGCACCGTGGCGGCCAAGTAGCGGGTTGTCGACGTCGACGGCGGCTTCCACATGAAGACGCGCAAGTCGCGGGTCGAGGCTGCTAAGATCAAGCGAGTGCAGCTCGGCTAACGCGGCCCCGCCAGGGGCGAGCGGCTGGTGGTGGCGATCCAATAATTTGGCGCCAAGGGCGGCCAGCATACCGGCACCGGCATCGTTGGTGGCGCTGCCGCCGAGTAGCAAAAGGACCTTTGCGGCGCCAGCCTCCAGGGCGGCACGAAACAACTCGCCAACGCCATAGGTGGAGGTAGTGCGGGCATCGCGCTCGTCGGCGCTAAGCGTCTGAAGCCCGCTGGCTTCTGCTAGCTCGATAAACGCGGTACGCTCTGCTTCAAACCAGCCCCAAGCGGCTTGGGTCGGTCGGCCAAGGGCGTCATGCACGTAAGCGATGCGCCGCTCGGCTCCGGT
This sequence comes from Vreelandella vilamensis, assembly GCF_031451755.1. NCBI lineage: Bacteria > Pseudomonadati > Pseudomonadota > Gammaproteobacteria > Oceanospirillales > Halomonadaceae > Vreelandella > Vreelandella vilamensis. The sequence continues at coordinate 44,356 of NZ_JARWAN010000001.1, forward strand.
GGCGGCGATTAAGGCATCAAGGCTGCCTTCACCGCCGTCGGCCAGTGGACACAGGTCAATGTGCGCTTGAGGCGCTGCACGTTGTATTCCACGTGCCATCGCTCTAGCAGCCGCCTGGGCACTTAACGCATCTTTAAAACTGTCGGGGCAAAGTAAAAGGTGCATCAGGACTCCATTATGATCGCAAGGCATTGGCAGGCGAGAGAACGTTTTATGAAGAGCGTAACGCAAAAAGCGAAAACACGCTGGTTAGCCCAAGGGCTGATGCTGGCGGTAAGTGGCGTGCTAATAAGCGCCGTGCCGAGCGCTGCCTTGGCACACCCTCACGGCTGGATTGATTTGAGCGTGGAGGTAATGACCGATGCTGACGGCAATGCCACGGCGCTGCACCAGACATGGCGGATGGACCCTTTTTATAGCCTCGTCGTCCTAGAAGAGCTTTCTCAGGGGGAAGAGGCAAATTTAGACGAAGGGCTTGACCATCTCGCGCATGAGATTCGCGACAATTTAGCGGCCCAGCACTACTTTACCGAGGTGCGGCTTAACGGTGAGCGTCAGGCGCTGGGCGAGGTCACCAATTACACCGCGTTGGCGCGAAACGGTCGGCTGCATTTTATGTTCCGGCTGCCGCTGGCAAAACCGCAGCCGCTAAAAGAGAGTGAACTGACGTATCAAGTCTTCGACCCAACCTACTACTTGGAAGTCGTGCACGAAGCCGAAGATAATACCGTGCTCGATGAGGCGCTGACGCTGCGCGGCGAGTACGACTGTACGTTAAACGTCGAGCCTGCCGACCCGGACCCTGAGCTCATCATGCGGGCGACAATGTTGGATAAAGATGAGCAGGGCGAGCCTGGGCTTGGGCGTCATTTTGCAGAAACCGGGGTGGTGGCGTGTCGTTAAGCTGGCGTAAATGTATGGTGGCGGTAGGGCTGGCTGCGCTTCTGGCGGTGCTGGCCTACGCCGCTTTATCTGGCGCCTTTCAGGTGCTGAGCTATCAGCTTTTAAGCTGGCAGCGTGACCTGCACCGTGCGCTGACACTGACGATCACCGAGCTTTCCCAAACCCCCTCCGTCGCGACCTGGACGATGCTGATAGGTGTGAGCTTTGGCTATGGCGTGTTCCACGCGGCAGGGCCAGGGCACGGGAAAGCCGTGTTGGCAACGTACCTTGCCTCCCATGGTGGCGCGACGCGCCGCGCGCTGGGGCTGTCGTTTGCCGCCTCGATGCTGCAAGGGGTCACTGCCATTGCGCTGGTGGTCGTGCTGGTGCACGCGCTGGGTTGGGTCACGCGCCAAGCCATGGGGAGTGTCACGGTGGTGGAGCAAGCGAGCTTTTTGCTTGTGGCGCTGCTCGGGATTTGGCTCTGTGTGCGTGCGTTCAAGCAGCTACGCGCGGCGTATCGTGCTCCGCAGGGCCAAGCACCCGATGCCCTCGACCATCATCACGACCATTTTCATCACCACCATGGTCATCACGACCACGATACCCATATTCACACTCACACTCACACTCACTCGCATGATGCCGATTGCGGTTGCGGCGGGGCTCACCATGTGGAGCCCACGCAGGCATTGGATTGGCGCACGGCGTTGATGACCGTGGGTGCCATCGGCATGCGCCCATGTAGCGGTGCGGTATTGATGCTGGGGGCGGCGAGTCTACTGGGGCAGTTTATGCTGGGCGTGGCGGCCGTGGTGGCGATGTCGCTCGGAACGGGGCTGACGGTGTCAGCGTTGGCGTTGGCGACGATTTTTGCTCGCGATTGGGCCAAACGGCGGTTGGTGAGTCAGCGTCAGCGCCAACGCGGGCAAAAACTCGCCGGTTGGTTGGCGCTGACTGGCGGTGTGGTGATTGTTGCCTTGGGGGTGTCGCTAAGCTTGGCTGGCGTCGCGCAGCCTGGTGGCATGCCGCTGCTCAACGAACCTGCCACGCGCCAAGAGGCGAATCCGTTAAGAGGTTAAGCGTTGTTGTCGGGGGCGACGTCGAGCCCTTCAATGAGCGCTAATAACTTATCGCGCACCTCGGCTTGATCATCAAGAGAATACGGTGTGGGTTTGCCAATGCCCCATACTGGGCTGGGCCAGGCGGCATCGTCGTGGTGGCGCACGATAATATGGAGATGCAGTTGGCTGACCACGTTACCGAGGGTGGCGATATTCATTTTGTCGCCATTAAACCCTTTTTTCATGGCGTCGGCCAGCGCACTGGCTTCTCGCCAGAGCTGTCTTTGATCATCCAAGGTAAGTTCGAAGACTTCGCTGATATGGGGCTGGTGAGGCACCAGCACCACCCAGGTAAAGCGCGCATCATCCATTAACAGCACTCGGCACAGGGGTAACTCCGTCACCGGATAGGTGTCTGCTTCCAAGCGCTCATCCAAGGCAATATCGTTCATGCAAGGTTCCTTTATCTGGGGGTGAAGGATCTTGGCGTAAAGCACGAGCATAGCAGCCTTAATGAGCGCAATTCTATTAATGCTGTTACGCTGAAAGAGCGTGGTTGGGTAAAGCCGAGCAGGCTGCGCTGATCAATTTTTCATTGTGGAAATAGCAAAAGGAAAGGAGAGTGCGATGACACGATTCAACTTGAAAAAAGCCCTTGCCGGTGGCTTTATTGCGCTAATCACCATGGGTGCGCTTACTGGCTGCAATACCATGTCGGGCGTGGGGCAAGACGTACAAGAAGGCGGCAAAGCCGTTCAGGATGCGGCAAGTTAAGATAATCGTTCCCGGCGTGCGAATCGCTTGGGGTTACGGGGAGCTTTCATAATGCAGTAAAAGGCCTGAATAATGAGTCAAGCCTGATGCTTGACTCATTATTGGGAGGCGTCGTTATAGGGCCGGCGACTGCTTTTGATATCACGGCGCTTGAACTTATGGTTTTGCCACGGCCAATGGCCTTCGACTTCGACATGTAGGGTAAAGCCTAAAAACGCCCGAATGAGCACCACAGCCGCGAGGGTGGCAACCTGTTCGCCGGTATTCACCACGATCACCGTTTTGATAAGGTCGCCCGCAATTAAAAAGTCTAGCCCCACCAAAATCGAGCGGCCAATCCCATGGCGGTAGGCCAGATAGGCATGGGGGCTGTCGTAGAAGTTGGGGTGACGTATAAAGCGGTAAGTGGCAATCAAAAAGCCGGCTACCATCACGGCAACGCCCACGGCTTCTACCGTGAGCGCAATATGTTCAATCCAGTGTAAAAAAAGGGACACGGCTTTCTCGCTATGTCGTGGCCTCTTTCCCTCTCCCTTGGTGTTAAACCGTGTGAGAGGAAAAGAGGCAATTTCTTGAAAAGTTAGCGCTTAGTGAGCGTTTAGAACCACACCAAGCCCACGGAAATGACCGCACCGGTAATGAATAGCTGCACCAAGCAAAAGCCCATGATGTCTTTGGCTTTTAGCCCGGCGATGGCGAGTACCGGCAGCGCCCAGAACGGCTGCAAAAGGTTGGTCCAGGCATCGCCCCAGGCAACCGCCATGGCGATGCGCGCGACGTCTGCGCCCAGGGCTTCAGCGGCGGGTAGCATCACCGGCGCCTGCACCGCCCACTGGCCGCCGCCGGAAGGCACGAATAAGTTGACGATCCCGGCGCTAATAAAAGACCAGAACGGCAGCGACGTCTCGGTGGCAAAGGACACCAACCACTCCGACATGCTGGCGGCGAGCCCTGACTGGATCATGATCGCCATGATGCCGGCGTAGAACGGGAATTGGATCACGATGCCCGCGCCGCCTTTGACCGCTTCGTGCAAGCTGGTCAAAAGGCTACGTGGGGTGCGATGCAGGACAATCGCTAAGAACAGGAACATGAAGTTAACCACGTTCAGGTTCAGGCCACCGCCGCGTAGTAGGAAGTGATCGAGCAGGAAGATAAGCCCCGGAATCCCTACCAGCCAGGCGAGAATAACGCTGTTTTCCATGCGCTCCGCCGGGCGGGTAATGCGTGTCGGCCCTTGTTCATCGGTGGCGTCTTCTAGTTGGGCGCGGTCAACGTAGACGCTGTCTTTCTCGTCCGGCAGCATCATGCGGTTAACCAACGGCATGACGATAAATAAGCACACCACAATCGCCAGGTTAAAGAAGGCAAAAATGGTGGAGCCGGTGCCGATCACGCCGATTTGGTCCGCGGTAAAGTGGCCGTCAGTGGCAATGGTCAGCGGGATAGAGCCTGCCAGCCCCCCATGCCAGATCACAAAGCCCGAGTAGGCACTGGCGACCAGCAGACGGTAATCGACCTTGATCAGTTTGGCGAGCTCTTTGGCGAACAGCGCGCCGACGACCAGGCCAAAGCCCCAGTTGATCCAACTGGCAATAAGCGAAACGTAGGTGACTAGCAAAATCGCGCCGCCAGGGGTGTTCGCGAAGCTGGCGATTTTCTGCAGCAGGCGCTTAACGGGGGGTGAGCTTGCCAGCATAAAGCCGGTCACCAGCACCAGCAGCATTTGCATCGAGAAGGTAAGAAGGTTCCAAAATCCATCACCCCACATCCGCATCACGGCCAGTGGCGTCTGGCGTTCAACGGCAATCGCCGCCACGGCGGCAATAATGGTGAGTAGGAGAACGAAAATATATGGGTCAGGCAAATACCGCTCAACCAGCTTAACCGCCGGCTTTGAAATCATCTTTAGCATGAGAGGCTCGCTATTATTGGTTATACGTCACGTGCGGTTTCAATATACGTGTTTTGCCCCCAATTTTGCAGCCGTTGCGTTTTACGCTTCGACAGGCTCAGCGTGAACGGTGGCCACCGCGACTACCGCCAACGGGTCAAACGGTAGCGGCGGTAGTAAATGATCAACACGCCCGAGCGCACTAAGGCAAATAGCGTGAAAGCGAACCAGAGTGCGTGATTGTGATACTCGCGGCTTAGCACCTCAGTGGCGAGCCACCACGCGGGTAAATAAGCCGCCAAACCGATAAAAATGCTGTTGCGCATTTCCTTGACGGCCGTAGTGCCAATGAATACGCCGTCAAGCAAATAGCTCCATACCGCGATAAGCGGCATGGCCACCATCCACGGCAGGTATACCGCCGCCGTAGCACGCACTTCCGGTAGGCCCGTGAGCAGGGCAATGAGCGCGTTACCGCCAAGGGCAAACGCCAGCGAGGCGGCAAGGGTTGTCCACAGCGAGAAGCGTGCCGCCGCTTTTACCGTCGCGGCAAACGCTCGCCAATCGCGACGGCCGAAAGCGCGTCCAATGAGTGATTCCGCGGCGTGGGCAAAGCCGTCCAGTGCGTAGCTCACCAGCATAATAAACTGCAACAGCACCGCGTTGGCGGCCAGGATGGTATCGCCTTGGCTTGCGCCCTGAGCGGTGAAAAACGCCATGGCGAACAAAAGCCCAAGGGTGCGCACGAACAGATTAGCGTTCACATGAAACAGCGCCCGGTAAGCGCCTAATGAGGTGAGCTGATGGCGAAGAAAGTGTCCTTCGAGGCAGCCAAGCTGGCGCAGTACGAGTGCGGTGCCAAAGATAAACGCTGCGTAGTCGGCCAGCACGCTTGCCCAGGCCACGCCGTCGCTGGTCATGCCAAGCCCGACGACAAACCACAGGTCGAGCACGATATTGACACTGTTGGTCAGCACCAGAATCATCAGCGTCACGCGCGAATTCTGTTGGCCGAGAAACCAGCCCAAAATGGCGTAGTTCGCCAGTACCGCCGGGGCCGAAAGAATGCGGATTTCGGCGTATTCCCGCGCCAGCGGCGTAGCGGTTTCGCTGCCATCAAGCAGCCACAGGCCCAGTGAAATCAGCGGCGATTCCAACACGATCAAAAGCACGCCAATGACGGCGGCCATGATCAATGCTTGGCCGAGCAGGTTACGCACCTCCGTATCGCTTTCACGCCCGACCGCTTGGGCGGTGAGCCCGGTGGTACCCATCCGCAAAAAGCCAAACCCCCAATAGAGAAAGCTAAACAGCGTCGCCCCTAGCGTGACAGACGCTAAGTAGCGTGAGTCCGGCAGATGGCCGACCACGGCGGTATCCACCAGCCCCAGGAGCGGAACGGTAATATTGGAGAGGATAATCGGCCACGCCAGCGCCCAAATGCGTTGACGTGGTGGGATGGTAATGGAGGACACAGACGCGGGGTTAGCTCGACGTGATCCGCTGGTACTTTTCCATTAATTGGTCGTGGGTCTCGGGTCGCTCGGGGTCAAGAGGAATGCAATCCACCGGGCACACCTGCTGGCACTGTGGCTCATCGTAATGGCCGACGCACTCGGTACATAGATTAGGGTCGATCACGTAAATCTCCTCGCCGGGAGAAATCGCGTCGTTGGGGCATTCGGGCTCGCAGACGTCGCAGTTAATGCACTCGTCGGTAATCATTAAAGCCATGGGCATACCTCGTGTACGGCGTCACTCGGCATCGCGGCGCGCGATACCTGAGTATTTTACTCAACAATAGACGGTTGGCTAGCTATTGTAGTGCTTGTGCAGCGCCTGTGCGACCTGCGCAGGCACCATCAACGAAATGTCGCCGCCGAGTTTGGCGATTTCGCGCACCATGGTGGAGGAAATATAGGAATTTTCTAACGCCGGTGTGAGAAAAACGCTCTCAAGCTCGGGGTTTTGGGTGCGATTCATATTGGCGAGCTGCAGTTCGTACTCAAAATCCGACATCGCGCGAAGCCCGCGAAGGATGATATTGGCCTGCTGCTCGCGCATAAACGTGGTCAAAAGCGATGAAAAACCGACGATCTCGATATTAGCAAGCTCGGCACACACCTCCTGGGCAAGCGTGATGCGCGTGTCGAGGTCCAGAGCAGGGCGCTTGCCGGGGCTTTCCGCGATGGCAATGATGACCTTATCGAACATGCGAGCGCCGCGCTCGATCAAATCAAAGTGGCCGTTGGTAATCGGGTCAAAGGTGCCAGGGTACACGGCGATGTTCATTACGTTTCCTTATCATCCGGTGTCGCCTCGTCCAAGCGGCCGAAGGGGTTGTTCACGCGTAGCGAGACGGCTTTATCGTAGCCGGGGATATGAATCCGGTCGGCATGAATCTCAAGCTCGGGGCCTTCGAGCACCTGCTCGCCAAACTGATAGCGCGGCTGGTAATGCCCACGGTCGGCTTGTTCAAGGTAGGTATTGGCGGCTTCACGCACGCCGTCGCGGCGTGTTTTCCAGGCGCTAATGGCGTGTGCGCCGTGGCGCTGAGTCAGCAGCCGCTCGGTGACCTCTGGCGACAGCACCACACCGGTGGCGTTATTGCCGCCAAAGCCCTTGGCGTTAATGAAAGCGGCGTCGGCGTGAAATAGTTGCGTCGGCTGCGAAAAACGCAGTTGCTTGGCATAGACATCATCGGCAACGGCATCCAGCGTGGGGATGCCCGGCAGCATGCCGTGAGCAAAGCTTCCTAACGCGCTCATGAGCTGATCCCCCGCCGAGGAACCCTGCGAATGGCCGATAAACGCTTTAATGGCCACCACCGGCCAGTCGGAGATGCCATTGGCGCGGGCAATTTCATCGAAGACATGGGATTCGGTGACGCGGTTTTTTGGCGTCCCGGTGCCGTGGGCGTGCAGAAACGTCCGCTCTTTAAGCGCGCGATCACCGAGCAAGTCGCGTGTAAGCGACGCCGCTTTGCCCAAGGTGATGTAGTTGCCGATGCCGGGCGCGGAGATAGAGCGTTTGAAACCGTCGGCATTGACGAATACATCCGGCACCGCGCCAAGGATATCCGCGCCGGTTTCCAACGCCAACGCATCGTCCATCAGCATGACAAACTGGCTTGATTCGGCCATGGTGAAGCCGCAGTTGCGCGCAAAGGGGCGACAGGCCCGCTGATAGTCAGCGTCGGTTAACTTTTCTAGCGCGTCTAATGCTTTCAACCCCGCGTCATCAGCCAGTGCGCCCATGGCACGAAAGCCTTCGATGATTTCCGGGGTGATCGGGGCATCGGCGGTGCCGACCATTACCACGCGGCAGCGCCCGGCGCGAATATCGTCGATGCCCAAGCGCAGGTTATACAAAAAACTGGCGCAAGCGCCGAGCGCCGCGCCGGTGCCGCCAACGCTGCCGAGCACATAGGCATTCAAAAAATCAGCCGGCATCTGCGCGTAGCCCAGCGGCATTTGTTTGGAGGTGGCGCGCTGCCCGCTGACCAGGCTTTTCAGTAGCCCGCCCCAGCCTTGATCATCCAGCTGCCCGATGGAATTGCCGGCATAAACAGCAATTTGGCCCGGGTCGAGCCGTTGGCGCAGGGTTTCCCAGGTGAAGCCACTCGCCCCGATACAATCGCTGGCGCTAAAAATCGCCATGGAAAGTCCGCGCGGATGGTGAACGCTGCGATAAAGCGAGGCGGGATCAAAACCGCTTGGCAGCTGAGCCGCCGTCGAGACTTTGGGCGTCTGGGCATCGGGTAGCAGCACATTGAAGTCGCCCGCGGGCACGCTGACTTCCACTTGGCGCGCATCGAGTTCGCGTACATCCCAATGGTCGGGAATATGCTCGGGGAGCTGACGGCGGCGCAGCTGAAAGTGCATCGGCTCGCTTAGGCCAAGCGAGGCTTGGCGGTTGGCGGGCATCCCCGGTGGGTTAAAGCGCGGGTCTTCGTTGCGGCGCACCAACGTGTGCTTAAGCACCGTTTCACGCAGCGCCTCAATGGATGAGGGGGTGTCGGCATTAAGGCGCATAAGGGCGGCCAGGCTCTCTAAGGTCTGACGCTGCTGATCGGTAGAGAGTGCATCAAGCACGGTGCGGCGAAAGGCCTGATGGCCCGAGGTTCTGCCGGCGGGATTGATGCCGCCCATGCCGACAATCACCGGTAAGTGTGACAAGCCGGGTTCCTCGTGGTGCGGTGGTGGTCAAAATCGTGATTGGCATGCGATCACGGTAACGTGGCGATCACGTGCGTTTCATCATTTGTTGGAGTGTGATCATAGCACCAGGCGTGCAACGCCGTCATGCTACAAGCACACGAGCCTGATAGAATCTGCTTCTTTTTGACGAATAATGGGTAAAAACCGCCATGCAAAAGCGATCACGCGCGGTGTCGTCTAATCAGCCGGGGCCTCATCAGGATGTTTCACGGCGTGTGGCACGGGCGCTGGCGCACCCGTTGCAAAAGCCCATTGCCGCGCACAACCAAGTCGCCTTTGACCAGGCCGATGCGTGGCTTGACGCGCAGGCCGCCCCGCTGATTCTCGATTCGGGCTGCGGGGTAGGGCTTTCCACGCGGCGCTTAGCGGCGACTTTTCCTGACCATGCGGTGATCGGGGTTGATCGCAGTGAGGATCGTTTAGGGCGTGAACACGGCGAACCGCCGGGGAATGCACTTCTCATGCGCGCCGATTTGGTCGATTTCTGGCGTTTGGCACAACGGGCGGGCTGGGCGCCTTCGCGTCACTATTTGCTTTACCCTAACCCTTACCCCAAGGCGTTGCATTTGGGCCGTCGCTGGCACGGGCATCCGGTCTTTCCTACGCTGCTGGCGCTGGGTGGGCGGCTGGAGCTGCGCTCGAACTGGAAAACGTACGTCGAGGAGTTTGCCCAAGCCGTGGCGTACGCCACGGGTAAGTCGCCGGATGTGGCAGCGCATGACCCCAATGGCGACTATTTAACCCCGTTTGAAGCGAAGTATGACCATAGCGGCCAGGCTCTCTGGCGTCTCACCGTGAATCTGGAGCGTGTATGACCTTTGTCTATTTGGTGCTTGCGATTGTGGCCGAAGTGGTGGCCACCAGCGCGCTTAAAGCCTCGATGGGCTTTACGCGCCCACTGCCGAGTATCGTGGTGGTGGTGGGCTACGGCCTGGCGTTTTACTTGTTAAGCTTAGTGTTGCGCACGCTACCCGTTGGCGTGGCCTATGCGATTTGGGCGGGCCTGGGCATCGTGCTGGTTACCATAATGGGCATTGTGGTGTTCGGCGAAAAGCCCGACTTGCCTGGCGTGCTGGGGATCGTGTTCATTGTCGCCGGCGTGGTATTGCTACAAGTATTTTCCAAAATGAGCGTGCATTAAGGATGTAAATGGTGACAAAAACGTTATTGAAAAAGCGTTCTGGGTTTATCGTCGTGTCGCTGGTGGTGGCGGCGTTCACGTTGCTGTCGAGCCCTACGGTGAAGGCCGACTTTTCGCGTTTGGCTGCGTTACAAAACGACGGGTTTGCCATTAGCGCTGAAGCGCGATTGCTCAATGCCCCTAACGTGACGCTGGCAAGCCTCAACCCCAACGCTGAGCGCTCACCCGCTTCCGTGACCAAAGCCTATCTGGGGGCCGCGGCGCTTAACCGTTTTGGCCCGCAGCACCGTTTCACCACGCAGCTGGTGAGCCCTGGTGAGATCGATGCCAATGGCGTGTTGCAAGGCGATTTGGTGTTTGAGGGCGGCGGTGACCCAAGTCTTACCAGCGAAAATTTATGGCGATTGGTGCAACGTTTGCAGCAAGCGGGCGTGCGCGAAGTGGCGGGCGGCTTGGTGGTGAGTCAGTGGCGTTTTGGCCCGGTGGAGTGCATTACCACCGACCGCTGCGACGCGCGCTCACGGGTGGCGAATAGCTACAGCGCGCCGCTCTCATCGGCCGGGGTGAACTTTGGCAGCTGGTGCGTCAACGTCGCGCCTGCGGCCACCCCGGGTGAGCCTGCGCGTATTACCCACTGCGATGGCCCATCGTCGCTCACCCGGGTGGATAATCGCGTCACGACCCGCCCGGATAACAGTGGCACCGAACTTAACGCCGAGCGCCTTACCGACGAGCACGGCGATATCATGCGCATCAGCGGGCAGATCTCGACCAACGCCTGGCCGCGGGATGTTTATCGCGGTGCCAGCGACAGCGCGAGACAAACGGCGCAAACGCTTCACGCCATGCTGACGCGAGCGGGCATTGTGATGGGAAGCGAACCCAGGGTCACCGCCGAGCCGCCGCCTCAAGGCGCAAGCCGGTTGGCCGCGGTAGACGGCAAGCCGCTGCAGGAGATTTTGCTGCGGGTGATGAACTACTCCAACAACTACATGGCCGACGTGCTGGCACTCAACCTGGTCGAAACACCGGGCGCGCAGCTACGCCAGGCGGGCGAGGCGCTGGAAGCGTACGCCAGGAGTTTGCCGGGGCACGGCCCGGTCACGCTGGAAAGCGGCAGCGGCTTAACCACCGGTAACCGCACCAGCGCTCACGGCGTCAACCTGATGCTGGAATCGATGTTTCATCAAGCGTCGCTGTTCCCGAGTTTTGTCGCCACGTTTCAATCGCCCGCCAACGGGGTAATGCGCTTTATCCGTCGTGGTCCTGAGGCGTTTCAGCACAATGTGATGATAAAAACCGGCACGCTCAACCAGCCATTTGCGGTGCGCGCCGCCGCTGGCTATTTCCGCACCGATAGCGGGCGTTGGGGGGTGTTTACCGTGTTGGTTAACGGTAGCCGCACAACGCCTTATCTTAACTGGACCAAAGTGCTAGAGCCGCTGACGCAAGATTTGGATGACATGATACGCGCCCATTAACCGCGAGACGGCGCTTGCCACGTGAGGATGATTGATGAAACCTGGCCATACGGGCTTAACACACTTAAAGCACTCCACGCGCTACTCATTAAAAGGGTTAAATGCGGCGTTCCGTCACGAAGCCGCGTTTCGCCAAGAGGTGGGGATAACGCTGGTACTGCTGCCGCTGGCGTGGTGGGTCGGCGATGGGCCGCTCGCCTGGTTGATGCTGATCGGCAGCTGCGTGCTGGTATTGATCACTGAACTGTTAAATAGCGCCATCGAAAGCGTGGTCGATCGCATCGGTACCGAGCACCACGAGCTTTCGGGCCGAGCCAAGGATATTGGCTCGGCCGCGGTCATGCTCGCGCTCATACTCGCCGGCCTGACCTGGGGCCTGCTAGGCTGGCAAAAATTCTTAGGATAAGTTCTTGAAATAGGTTATTAAAATAAATTCTTGAGATAACAACCAACTAACGAGGGCGCTATGGAACTCAATGACGACATGTTACCGCTGGATTTTCTGCCCGCGCCTTTGAAAGCGCCGGCGCAACAGGCCCGCCAGCGCTTAAACGAGTCGCTTACCCAGGCGGATAACATCGCGTCCATGAGCGACCAAGAACCTCCTTCGGAAAGTTGGGAAGCGCTTAGCGCGTCGCGGCGTGAGGCGCTTACCAAGGTCATCACCGTCTCCACCTTTGCGCTGGATGTACTGGCGCGCACGCCGACGTTACTCGCCGAGCTCGATGCCGCGGGAGAGCTGGATGCAACTCCCAGCCGCGAGACGCAGGCAGCGTGGCTAGCCGAGCGGTTAGAGACGGCCGAGGATGAAGCCGCCATGCACCAGGCGATTCGCCGCTTTCGCCAAGCGCGGATGCTTGGCATCGTGTGGCGCGAGCTGAATCGTCCTGAAGGCTACGCGATGTGGAATACCGCCGCGGCGGTGTCGGACCTTGCCGAGTTGTGCCTGGAAGGCGCGCTCGATTGGTTGGAAGCGTTTTTACAGCCGCGCTGGGGGCTGCCGGCGCTGCGCCGTGATGAGAGTGAGCAGCGTTTAGTGGTGCTGGGCATGGGCAAGCTGGGCGCCGGCGAGCTCAACCTCTCCTCGGATATCGACCTGATTTTCGCCTTCCCCGAGAGCGGTGAAACCCAAGGTGGGCGCAAGGCGCTCGACCATCAAGAGTACTTCACCAAGCTAGGGCAGAAGTTGATTGGGGCGCTGGACGCCGTCACCGCCGATGGCTTTGCGTTCCGCGTGGATATGCGCTTGCGCCCGCTCGGCGACGGCGGCCCGCTAGTGGGCAGCTTCTCGGCGCTTTCGGCCTACTACCAAGACCAGGGCCGTGAGTGGGAGCGCTACGCCATGCTCAAGGCGCGCCCGGTGGCGGGTGATATCGACGCGGGCGATGAGCTTTTGGCCAGCTTGCGCCCCTTTGTGTACCGTAAATACCTCGATTTCGGCGCCATTGAATCGCTGCGCGAGCTGAAATCGATGATTAACCGTGAAGTGAAGCGCAAGGGCATGGAAAGCAATATCAAGCTCGGCCCCGGCGGTATTCGCGAGGTGGAGTTCGTGGTGCAGGCGTTTCAGTTGATTCGCGGCGGCCGCGATACCGAGTTGCAGGTGACGTCGCTTCACCGGGCACTGAACCGCCTGCCCGAGCTTGGGCTGTTGCCGCAGGCCGTGGTGGACGAGCTTATCCCCGACTACGCCTTTTTGCGCGATGTCGAGCACGCCCTGCAGGCCTTGGAAGACCGCCAGACCCAGCGCTTGCCGGATGACGCGCTCGACCGCGAACGCGTGGCGTTGGCGCTCGATATGGAAGATTGGCCCGCGGTGGTGGCCAAACTCGACGAAGTGCGCGAGCGGGTACGCCGCCACTTCGACGCCGTGATTGCCGACCCAGAAGATGACGTTGAAGAGACCAGCGACAGCGACGCCAGCCTTGAACAGTGGCGCTTAGTGTGGCGCGGTGAGTTGGAACAAGATGAAGCCGAAAGCTATTTGGCTGATGCCGGGTTCGTGGAGCCCGACAAGGCGCTTAAACGCCTTAGTGGGCTTTATCATTCCCGCGCGGTGCAGAGCATGCAGCGGATTGGCTTTGAGCGTTTAGATGCGCTGATGCCACTGTTGCTTGATGCACTGGCGCAAAGCGAGACGCCCGATACCGCGCTACCCCGGGTGCAACCGCTGATTGAAGCCGTGCTGCGGCGCACCGCGTACCTGGCGCTGCTGCGTGAAAATCCCCAGGCGCTGGTGCATCTGATGCATCTGTGCTCGGCGAGCCCCTGGATTGCCGAGCAGCTCGCCCGCTACCCGATTCTGCTCGACGAGCTGTTGACGCCGGAATCGCTTTACACACCGGCGGATAAAGCACGGTTGGCCGATGAGCTGCGCCAAACGCTCAACCGCATTCCCGAAGATGACGAAGAGGCGCAGTTGGAAGCGTTGCGGGTGTTCAAGCACGCCCAGACCTTACACGTCGCGGCCTCCGATATCGCTGGCACGCGGCATCTGATGAAAGTAAGCGATTACTTGACTTATATTGCCGAGGTGATACTCGACGCCGTGCTCGCCATGGCGTGGAAGCACCTAACGCGCAAACACGGCACGCCGCCGGGAATGCACATTGATACGGCCGCGTTTTTGATCGTGGGCTACGGCAAGCTCGGCGGTATTGAACTTGGCTACAGCTCCGATCTGGATTTGGTTTTTCTTCATGATAGCGACGGCAAAGGCGCGACCGATGGCCCGCGGTCGCTGGATACGCCGGTATTTTTCACTCGCCTTGGCCAACGCATTATTCACCTGTTAACGGCGGTAACGCCCGCCGGCTCGCTCTACGAGGTCGATATGCGCCTGCGGCCTTCGGGCAACGCTGGGCTTTTGGTCACCTCAATCGATGCCTTTGCCGATTATCAGCGCGAAAACGCCTGGACCTGGGAGCACCAAGCGCTGGTACGCGCGCGCGTGGTGGCGGGCAACGAAGCGCTCGCGGAGAAGTTTAACGCCGTGCGCGGGGAGATTCTGGCGCAGCCGCGCAAGCGTGAAGCGCTGCGTGAAGACGTGGTCAACATGCGCGATAAAATGCGCGATCATCTGGCGAGCAAAAAAACCGGGACGTTCAATCTTAAGCAAGATGCCGGTGGCATGGTGGATATCGAGTTTCTGTGCCAGTTCGCGGTGCTTTCGTTGGCCCATGAAACGCCGGAGCTGCTGGCCTATAGCGATAATATTCGCATTCTGGAAACGCTGGCTGGCAGCGGGCATTTGCCAAAGGACGAAGCCGAACGCCTGCGCGACGCCTACTTGGCTTACCGCAGCACTACCCACCGGGCGGCCTTGACCGGCGGGAAAGCGACCGTGGATGAAGGCGATTTTCAGGCCGAGCGCGAGACTGTGAGGGGTTTGTGGGAGCGCTTTTTGGGTGTCGAGGAATAAATGATTGGGCAGATTCTCGCCACGCTGTTACCGGTGTTTTTGATCGCTGGCTGTGGCGCGGCTTACGGGCGCTTTCGCACGCCGGATATTAGAAGCCTCAATACGCTTAACATGGAGCTTTTTGTTCCGCTTTTGGTGTTTGCGGTGTTGGCCGACCGTCAAGCGCCGCTTGCTGACTACGCTTGGTTGGCATTTGCGTCCGCGTTAGTGGTGTTGGGGTCGGGGCTGGTGCTCTGGCCGCTTGCCAAGTGGCTTAAGCTTGATGTGAAAGTGTTTCTGCCGCCGATGATGTTCAACAACTCCGGCAACATGGGGGTGCCGCTTCTGGTGCTGGCGTTTGGCGAACAGGCGCTGCCGGCGGCGGTGGTGGTGTTTATCGTTGAAATGCTGTTGCACTTTTCGGTAGGGCTTTACATGCTCGACCCGCGCACCTCGTTATGGCGGCTTTTGCGTATGCCGATTGTGTTCGCAAGCTTGGCTGGGCTTATGGTGAATCTAGGCGGCGTGCCGCTGCCGGGCTGGCTTCTTGAATCGATGCACATGTTAGGTGGGGTGTGCATTCCGTTGATGCTGTTTGCCCTCGGCGTGCGGCTTTTGGAGATCGACTTCAGCGACTGGCGAACCGGGATGCTCGGCGCGCTTTTGTGCCCGCTTTCGGGCTTGGTCATTGCGCTGCCGCTGATGGTACTGCTGCCGCTTAACCCGCTGCAGCTCGCGGTGCTTTTAGTGTTTGCCGCGCTACCCCCGGCGGTGCTCAATTACTTAGTCGCCGAACAGTACCAGCTAGCGCCGCAAAAAGTTGCTTCCCTGGTGCTGATCGGCAACCTTGGTAGCCTGGTGGTGATGCCGCTAACGCTTGCCGCGGCCTTTGTGTGGCTCGTGCCGCCGGCATAGCGATAGGATATCGATACGTCAGTCGCTTCGATTTTTGTCTTTGACTTCGTAATGACCCTCTAGCACATCCTGCGGCTTACGCGGTTCGCGGTGAGCCTGGCCGCCGCCGATGTCTTGTGCTTGGTTGGCCCGCATCGCTTCCATGCGTTTTTTCATTTTATGGCGCAAAAACGGCATCATGGCCCAACCTACCAGCAAAAACAAAAGCCCTAATACCACGCCGATGATCATCAACACGCCAAACGCCAGCCAGGTAAAAAATAGCTTAATGGTGCCCATTAACCCGTCGGGGCGCGTTTGCGCTGCCCTGGCGCGCCACTGATGCGCCGCCTGCCAGGCGGCGTTACGTTGTTTGTCGTGGTTGGGGTGTGGCATGTAAGCCTCCAAAAGGAATTGTTCGCGGCATTGGAACACACTTACCTTGTCGAGTTCATTTCGAGTCGTCGAGCGCCACAGGGTGGCAAGCACGCGAATGGCATATTACCGGTGCAGGTCACCCAGGAAGTTGATAGCATCGAAGCAGTAAATATGTTCATTCCGGTGAAGATTGTCCTGGTGTGCAAGCCGCGAGGCTAACGCGCACTTTCAAGGGAGAGCGGCGCATGGAGACAATCGTCTGATGAAGGAGCCAAACCGCCACGGTGCTACGCGGCGCAATAAAAGTGCCGCGTTTGATCGTTGGCTGAACCGCGCAGTGAGTGTGGCGGTCAGCACCGCGATATTGGTGGGCGGCGCCGCGGTACTCGCCCACTGGCTTTTATAGCTTCCAACGACCGAGTCTCATTATGCTCACCGCTGCCGCTGAATCCCGCCGCTATGCCCCTCGTCGTGAAATTGTCGGCTGGGCGATGTTCGATTTCGCCAACCAGGCGTATACGCTGCTGATTATCACGGTGGTGTTTGGCGAACTGTTTACCACGGTCATCGTCGGGGATCGTGGCGACGGCTACCGGCTGGCGAACTTTCTGTGGAGCATGGCGCTGGCCGCCAGTTATTTATTAGTGGTGATAACCGCCCCGCTTTTGGGCGCCGTGATGGATTACCGCGCAGAGAAAAAACGCTTTCTGTTTTTTAGCTACCTTGCCACCGTCGTCAGCACCGCACTTTTGTACTTTGTGGAGCCGGGCTATGTATGGCTGGGCGTTGTGCTGATTATCCTCTCCAACTATGCCTACTCCATGGGTGAATCCTTTATTGCCGCGTTTTTGCCCGAGCTCGGGCCGCCTAGCGCGCTGGGTAAAATTTCCGGGTTTGGTTGGGCGCTGGGCTATATTGGCGGCCTTTTTGCCGCGGGGTTTACGCTGATCGTGCTGGGTGAGGCGACGGCGGATAACTTTGAGCGCATCCGTTGGGTGGGGCCATTTGCCGCGGGGTTTTTCCTGGTCGCGGCGATACCCACGTTTTTGCTGCTGAAAGAGCGCGGCCAGCCGCAGCCGGTGGCAGCAACGTATCGCCACATCGCCCGCCTGCGCGTCGCCGCTACGCTGAGTGATTTGCGCTACTTTAAAGACCTGAGCGTGTTCCTCGTGTCACTGCTTTTTTCGATGGCCGGGGTCTACATCATTATTGCCTTTGCTTTCATCTACGGCGCGCAGGTCATCGGTTGGGATGAGGGCGTGCGCAATATTATGTTTATTATCGTTCAAATCACGGCGGCGGCGGGCGCCTTGGGGTTTGGTTGGGTGCAAGATCGCCTCGGAGCAAAAGTGACGTATCTGATCACGCTGGCACTTTGGGTATTGGCGATTGTCTTTATTTGGGCGACACCGGGTATTACCGAGATCGCGAATCGGCACTTTGACTGGCAGTGGCAGTCTCAATATGTGTTTCTGGTAGTGGGCTGTTTGGCAGGGCTGAGTTTGGGGTCCAGCCAATCGGCAAGCCGCACGCTGGTGGGGCTGTTTGCGCCGCTTTCCAAAACGGCCGAGTTTTTCGGTTTTTGGGGCTTAGCCAATAAGCTGGCGGGGGTGTTGGGCATTGTGTTGCTCGGCACGCTGCAAACGCTGGTAGGGTTGCAGGCTTCAATTTTACTCTGCGCGGTGCTGTTCATCACGGCGATGCTGTTGTGTATACGGGTGAATGAGGCGCGCGGTCGAGCCGCCGCCGAGCAGTGGCAGGCGCCCTAAGCGGCGTGGGAGAAAGCGTATGACCCAACGCAACGGCTCTAAACGCAGTAGCGGCAGTGGTCTTGTCATGATGCTGCTGTTCTGGGTGCTGCTGATGGCGGTCGGTACTTGGTGGTTACACGGAGGGCTAGAAGCGACTCTGCGCCCCAATGCCCACATTGCCCAGAGTGACGACGAGCCGTTAACGCTTAAGCGTAACCGTGCGGGGCACTTTCAAGCGCCGGGTTTTATCAACGGCGAGCCGGTGACGTTTTTGCTTGATACCGGTGCAACCTATGTCGCCGTGCCGCAAAGCATGGCGGATCGGTTGGGCCTAGAGCCTGATAGTAGCGCCTGGTTTAATACCGCTAACGGACGGGTGCAAGGCAATTTAACGCAACTCGATGAGGTGCGCTTGGGCGGTATTCGGATTGAAAATGTACAAGGCTCGATTGGCCCCGGTATGGAACGCGACACGGTGCTGTTGGGCATGAGTTTTCTCAACCTGCTCGCCATTGAGATGTCACAAGGCGAGATGGTGCTGCGCTTGCCGGAAGAGTGCGCGGGCCGATCTTGTTAAGTGGCCTATCTTGTGAAGTGACTGGCCTTGTGACGTAATAGGGCCTGTGCTTAGCTATTATTATGCTGATGGCTTAAGGAGTTGCTATGGGGATTGAAATCGGCGGTCTGTTAGGGTTGATTTGGCTCGTTATCGTGATTTGGGCGATTGTGAAAGTCGCCAAAAGTTCAGCCGGTGGGATTTCCAAGTTGTTGTGGATTTTGATTCTGCTGTTTTTCCCCTTTTTTGGCTTGCTGATTTGGCTGTTGCTGGGGCCAAAAGGGTAGCTACCAACGCCCACACCAACACTCAACAACGTGCATTTACGCAATCAAGGTTAACCGTAAGGCGTGCCGTTCGCGCCTTGCAATTAACTATTAATTATAAATAATTAAATTAATTATTAACGATTAGTTATTAACGGCATTGTACCTTTAGGCGCAGGCGAAACGGCTGTAATAAGGTATCCTTACGCATAACACCACCACCCGCTCCCGTATAGAGGAGCGAGAAAAGCGCGTACTAAAGCGGAGTAACGAGGACGCATGGTCGACCATTTAGAAAAACAGTTTGAAGCGCTTGGAGCCCAAGAGCCCACGATCCCTGATTACCCCGATCAGGATCACATTTTGATTATTGAAGATGACCAGCGTCTGGCTGAACTTACGCGTGACTACTTAGAAGCCAACGGTTTTCAGGTCACGTTAGAAGCTGACGGCTCTAAAGGGGTTGATCGTATCTTAACCCTTCAGCCTGATTTGGTGATTTTGGATTTGATGCTGCCCGGTGAAGACGGCCTGGCAATTTGTCGTCGTGTCCGGCCCAATTTTGCCGGCCCGATCATGATGATGACCGCGCGCACCGATGATTTAGATCAGGTGCTGGGGCTAGAAATGGGAGCGGACGATTACGTCCCCAAGCCGGTGCAGCCGCGGGTATTGCTCGCGCGGATGCGGGCGCTGTTGCGCCGTGCAGATGGCCCGGCCCCCAGCGGGGAGATGCGCTTAAAGTTTGAAAACTTAGACATCGATAACGCCACCCGTGAAGCGTGGCTATCCGGTGAGCGCATTGATCTGACCAGCGCAGAATTCGATCTTTTGTGGCTATTGGCCAGCAATGCCGGCCGCGTGCTCACCCGTGAGGAAATTTTCAGTGACTTGCGTGGCATTAAGTACGACGGTCAAGACCGCTCAATCGATGTGCGTGTTTCGCGGATTCGCCCTAAAATTGGCGATGACCCGAACCACCCTCACCGGATCAAAACCGTGCGTAGTAAGGGTTATTTGTTTGTTAAAGACAGCTGATCGTTTGTTAAAAAAAGCGAATATCGCCTTGAGTGAGGCGTGAACGTGATGCGCTGGGCGTTAAACCATAGCTCTTTTTTGCGTTTTTATTTGCTGCTCGGTGTGGCGCTATTGGTCCTTTTTGTGACCGCGCTCGGCGGGCGGATGCTGATTGAGAAAATACGTCAAGAGGCGTATTACGAGCAGCTTGTCTCGCTCCCCATGTCGTTGCTGGTGACGGAGCTTTCGCCGCTGCCTCCTTGGCAACGTGAAAAACGCATGGCGGTATTGGCCGAGCGTTTTGGCATATCGCTAACGCTAATGCCGCTGGCCGAAGCTGACCTGAGTTACTTCGAGCGTGCCCGCCTTGAGCGAGGCAAGGTGTTGGTGGAAAAATCGCCGTGGTGGCTGCGCAAGCGCCTTGAAGAGACGCCGTGGCTAATCAGTGCCAGTGTTGCCGAGTGGCGTGATCAGCAGTGGTACGCAAGTCTTGCGTTAGCCGCCGAGCAGCTGGCAGCAATTCCTGCCGCCGAGCGCAATACGCAGGTCGGCGCTTTGAGTAGCGGCAGCTGGCCACTGGACCTGCGGGATTCGCTTCCAGAAGGGTTGACGGCAACGCAGCGCGCTAAACTCGCCCAAGGGCAAACCGTGACTCGCCTAAACGGTGAGGACTTTAACGTCACCCTTCTTATCGCCTTGCCTGGCGCCGATGAAGATGCCGTACAGTGGCTAGAAGCCGGCCCGATACGTCGCGGTGACGTGTTGCCACTCAATTTGCACCTGCCGCTCCTCATCGGGGTGATGGTGGTGCTGACCTTGGTGATCTACCTGATTATGCGCAGCATTGAAGCGCGTATGGCGCGTCTTGAACTTGCCGCGACACGGATTGCCAGCGGACGCTTGGAAACCCGCGTCAAAGTGGAAAGCGGTGACTTTCTGGGTCGTGTGGGGATGGCCTTTAACGGCATGGCCAACCAAGTGCAGACGCTTTTGCGCGGCCAGCAAGAGATGATTCGCGCGGTCTCCCACGAGCTGCGTACGCCGGTAGCGCGGATCCGCTTTGCCGTACAGATGGTCGAAGACATGACCGAGCAGCCCGCGATTCGTCGGCAACTGCAAGGAATCGACGCTGATATCGCCGAACTCGATACCCTGGTGGATGAGATTCTCACCTATGCCCGTTTGGGGGGCGAAACCATCAACGGCGCGGAAATGGAAATGTCGCTCGTGGATTGCCGTGCGATGGCCGAGCGGGTGATCGACGCGTTGGCGCCGCTGCATGAGGGTTTAACGCTGACGCTTGTGCCCGGCCCTGACGTTGAACTGCTCGCCGAGCCGCGCTATTTACAGCGCGCACTGCAAAATTTGGTCAGCAATGCCTGTCGATACGGTTACTCCCGGGTAGAAGTGCGCCTTTGGGATGAGCCCAACCTGGTGCGTATTGACGTTGAAGACGATGGCCCCGGCGTGCCGGTGGAGTCGCGGGGGGAGGTGTTTAAGCCTTTTGCCCGCTTGGATGATAGCCGCACGCGTAGCTCCGGGGGCTATGGGCTTGGGCTTTCCATCGTGCATAAAATCATGTCGGGTCATGGCGGCAGTGTGACCGTTGATATCAGCCCCGCACTGGGTGGCGCGCGCTTTACGCTGTTGATTCCGCGTCGTGAGTCGCTGGCTTGATACCGGAGAGTACCGCAAACGAGGTCTCGCGTGCGGTGCGTAAAAAGTCCTGCATCCAGGGCGCTTCCAGGCTCTCCTCGCGAATCGCGGCGTAAAGGGTGCTCCACACGCCGTCCTCTCCAAGCTTAACCGCGCTTACGTAGGCGCGTTCTAAGTATTCGGTTAACGCCCAACTGGGCAGTGCGCACACGCCGCGCCCGCTCGCCACCAGTTGCATCATCATAATCGTGAGCTCGGCGGTGCGAATCTCTTTTGGCCGTACGTTGGCCGGGTTTAAAAAGTGGGTAAACACATCCAAACGCGATTGCTCCACCGGGTAGGTAATCAGAGTTTCCCCCGCGAGCTCTTGCGGCGTGACAGCGTTTTTTTGCGCAAAGGAGTGCTGGCGGGAAACCGCTAAAAGCCCTTCATAGCGAAATAGCGGCGCATAGTATATCCCGTCAAGCGGCTGCGGGTCCGCGGTGATAACCAGATCAAGTTGCTCGCGGGTAAGTGCCGGGAGCGGGTCGAAGTGATGGCCGCTAGGAATATCGATCTCTACTTCTGGCCAATGATCGCGGAAGTAATCCACCGTTGGCATCAGCCATTGAAAGCAGCTATGGCACTCGATGGCCATGTGCAAGCGCCCCTGTTCGCTACCGTTCAGCCGGGCAATATCGCGCTCGGCGCGGCGCACTTCCGGGAGTACGTGATCGGCGAGTGTGAGCAAGCGCAAGCCGGCACGGGTGAACTCAACCGGGCGGGTTTTGCGCACAAAAAGCGGGCTTTCCACGCGGCTTTCCAGGTCCTTTAGCTGGTGCGACAGCGCCGACTGCGTGAGGTGGACGCGTTCAGCGGCTTCTACTAGCGAGCCAGTTTCGCGCAGCGCAAGTAAAGTGCGAAGGTGGCGAAGCTCAATCATGGTGATATTTATTCATTTTAAAGCGCCTAGCTTTTGGTGGCGTAAGCGTAAAGCAGCGTTTCTTGCGCGCTGATTGGGGCGCTGTCACCGGCATCTTGCTTGCAGTAACGTCCATCGGGTTGCAACAGCCAGCTCTGGCAGTTATCCACCAGGTAGGTTTCCAAATCTTTGCGCACCCGTGTGGCGAGCTTTTTGTCCAGAAGCGGGAAGCAGGTCTCTACCCGGTGGAACATGTTACGCGACATAAAGTCGGCGCTAGAGCACCAGATTTCTGGCTTGCCATCATTATGGAAATGAAAGACGCGCGTGTGTTCCAAAAAACGACCAATGATTGAACGCACGCGAATATTGTCAGAAACGCCTTTCAGGCCCGGTTTTAAACAGCACATGCCGCGAATGATCAAGTCACACTCAACGCCTGCTTGCGACGCGCGGTAGAGCGATTTGATCAGTCTAGGCTCGGTCAGCGAGTTGCACTTGATAATAATATGCGCGCGTTTGCCTTTGCGCGCGTTTTGCGCTTCGCGCTCGATCATCTCGGTGAGCCGCTCGTGGAGGGTAAAAGGCGCATGTAGCAGCGTATCAATTCGCCGTGCGCGGCCCATTCCGGAAAGCTGCTGAAACACCCGATGGACATCGGCACACAGTGCTTCGTTAGCGGTGAACAAGCTGTAGTCGGTATATAGCTTGGCTGTTTTGGAGTGATAGTTGCCAGTCCCAAGATGCGCGTAGTGGCGCAGCGCGCCTTTTTCCCGGCGCACGATATGCAGCATTTTGGCGTGGGTTTTGTAGGCCATGACGCCGTAGATCACGATGGCGCCGGCTTCTTGAAGGCGCGAGGCGAGCTGCAGGTTGTCGGCTTCATCAAAACGTGCGCGCAGTTCAATCACTACCGTGACTTCTTTGCCCTGGCTTGCGGCATCCACCAAGGCGCTGACGATGGGGGAATCGGCGCCAGTGCGGTAGAGGGTTTGTTTGATGGCCAGTACATCCGGGTCGCGCGCCGCCTCGCTGAGCAGATCTTCGACCGGCGAAAACGATTGGAAAGGATGGTGGAGTAAAAGATCACTTTTGCGAATGGCATCGAAAAGGCTGCCACTGCGAAGCGCTTTGGGTATGCCCGGGATAAAAGGGCGATAGAGCAACTCAGGGCGGTCAACATCCCCCAGCACAGCCATCATGCGGGTGAGGTTGACCGGCCCTTCCACGCGATAGAGATCCTCAGCTTCCAAGCTAAACTGGCGCAGCAGAAAGTCGATGAGGTCGTCAGGGCAGTTATTGGCGACTTCAAGGCGTACGCCGCTGCCGTAACGGCGGGCTAACAGCTCGCCGCGCAGCGCCGAGGCCAGGTCAGACACTTCTTCCGGATCGACGGTCATGTCGGCGTTCCGTGTTAAGCGGAACTGATAACAGCCGCGTACGCGCATGCCAGGAAAGAGCTCTTCGGCGTGAGCATGGATCATCGATGAAAGGAAAACGTACTCCGAGAAGCCGTCTTCGCTGAGCTCTTTAGGTAACGCGATCAGCCGCGGTAGTGAGCGTGGCGCGGGCAATATGGCCATGCCACCGGCACGGCCGAACGCATCCTTGCCTTCGAGTTCGACGATAAAGTTAAGGCTTTTGTTGACCAGGCGTGGAAACGGATGCGAAGGATCAAGCCCGATTGGACTGATCACCGGCATGATTTCGTCGTTGAAAAACGCACGGACCCAGCTTTTTTGCGCTTCAGTCCACTGGTTGCGCCGACGAAACCGCAGCCCTAGTGCTTCTAATTGGGGCAGAAGAGTGTCGTTAAGAATCTGGTACTGGCGAGTGATTTGCTCGTGAGCGATGCGGGAAATCTCACTTAGCACCGCTTTGGGAAGGCGGCCATCAGCGCCGGTGGTGTCATCACCCAGCGCAATCTGGTGCTTGAGACCCGCCACGCGGATCTCAAAGAACTCATCCATGTTGGACGAGAAAATCAGCAAAAACATCAGCCGGTTGAGCAGCGGATGTGCCTCGTCTAGTGCTTGCTCCAACACGCGAATGTTGAATTGTAAGTGCGAAAGCTCGCGATTGAAGTAAAGCTGGGGGTCGTCGAGATCGGTTTCGGCTTGGTTATCTCGTGCTTGTACGCCGGTCGGTGTCCGGTTAACACGTAGTGACGGCGCTTCGTTTTCGGTGACGACGGGGTCGACCCCTTGTTTGGGGGATGTGTCTGAGGCTTGAGAATCCATTACCGTTCCTTCTCGAAAGACATATACAAAAAGCAATGCTTTCAGTATGGCGGATAAAGATGACAAAAGGGTGTCATCGCGTTGTCATCTTTGGGTATGGGTTGAGCGAGGTCAATAAAGCACGTGAACGAGCAGTGTTACCCCTCAGTGCGGCGAAGCAGACGCGCGGCGTCGAGCGCGAAATAGGTCAAAATGCCGTCGGCCCCGGCGCGTTTGAAACACATAAGCGACTCAAGCATGACGCTATCGCCGTCCAGCCAGCCGTTGTCGAAAGCGGCGCGGTGCATGGCGTACTCGCCACTGACCTGATAGGCGAAGGTGGGAGCGTGAAGCTCGGTTTTGACTCGGCGTACCACGTCAAGGTAAGGCATGCCTGGCTTTACCATCACCATATCGGCACCTTCGGCGAGATCCAGCGCAACTTCGTGCAGGGCCTCATCGCTATTCGCCGGGTCCATCTGGTAGGTGCGTTTATCCGCTTTACCTAAGTTACCCGCTGAGCCTACCGCATCGCGGAAGGGGCCGTAATAGTGCGAGGCGTACTTGGCGCTGTAAGCCATGATTTTGACGTTGTGCAGGTGCTCTTGCTCCAGTACCTGACGAATCGCACTGATGCGACCATCCATCATATCCGACGGCGCCACGACATCGGCGCCGGCTTCTGCGTGGGAAAGCGCTTGCTTGAGTAAGGTATCGACGGTGCGGTCATTCAACACATAGCCGTGCTCGTCGATGATGCCGTCCTGGCCGTGGCTGGTATAGGGGTCAAGCGCCACGTCAGTGATGACGCCGAGCTCCGGCAGCGCTTTTTTTAGCGCGCGAACGCTACGCTGCACTAAGCCGCCCGCGTTATAGGCTTCTTCGGCAAATTCCGACTTCAGCGCTGAACCCACCACCGGAAAAAGCGCCAACGCCGGAATGCCAAGCGCAAAGGCTTCACGTGCCTGCTCAACCAAAAGGTCCAACGAAAGGCGCTCAACACCGGGCATGGAAGGAACGGCTTCGCGTTGGTTTTCGCCTTCTAAGACAAAGACCGGCAAGATGAGATCCGACGGGGTCAGGGTGTTTTCCTGCATCAGGCGGCGGGAGAAGTCATCACGGCGCATGCGCCGCATACGCGTGGCCGGAAAGTGGCGCGGTGTCGGGGTATTCAAGGCATTCTCCTCGCTGTTATCAAAGTAGGTTATCGCTTTTAGTGAGTATATCAGGCCCTATGTTGAGGAAAATATGTTGAGGAGCAATGTTGCCAAGAACACGTTGGGGGAACACGTGAGGGAGAATGGGGTTAGGGGATAGGTGTGCGCCGAAAGCGATGTTGTGGAGAGTCGATGTTGTGGAGAATCGGCAAACTGCATAAAGTGAAGCGCAATAGGCAAACCGTATTCAGAATGACGACTAAGACTGTATTGCAAAACCGTATTGCAAGGCTGTATTGCGAAACCGTATTGAAAAATCGTATCGATAAAAAAGGGGTATAGCATGACCAAACAGGTGGCGGTGATTCTGGCCGGCTGCGGCGTTTTTGACGGCTCGGAAATTTATGAAACCACGCTGACGCTTTTGCGCTTAGATCAACTGGGTATCGGCTATCGCTGCTTTGCCCCGGACATCGAGCAGCTCCACGTGATTAACCATGCGACCCACGAGGTGGCTGAGGGGCAAACCCGGAACGTGTTGGAAGAAGCCGCGCGGCTGGCACGCGGTGACATCAGCCCGCTTAGCGAGCTGGAAGCCGACGAGTTCGACGCGGTAATCGTACCTGGTGGGTTTGGCGTGGCGAAAAATCTCTCAGACTTCGCCACTGCCGGCGATAGCATGGACGTCATCGAGCCGCTGAAAGAAGCCTTGGCGGGGTTTCGTGAGGATGCCAAGCCCATCGGCTTGATGTGTATCGCACCGGTCATGGCGCCTCGACTACTAGGCGAAGGCATTGCTGTCACCGTAGGCCACGACCCGAGTGTTTCCGGGGCGATCAGCGCCATGGGCGGTCTTCACCGCAGCTGCGGGGTAGAAGATATTATGGTGGATTTTGAGAACCGCGTTGTCTCCACGCCCGCTTACATGCTTGCCACCCGCATCAGCGAAGCGGCCACTGGCATTTTCAAGCTGGTGGACCGTATCGATGAAATGATGGGCTAAGCGATTACGCTTTAGCCGCGCATAACGTAAAACCTCCGCTAGGCATGGCGGAGGTTTTTTTACGTGCGCTTTACTGTGGCGCGTTTTCGCCTATCAACTTTCGGCGTCGGAACTTTTTTCAGCGTCTTCGCGGCGCTTCCGCCGAACTAAGCGACCAAACAGCAGGCCAACTTCGTAAAGCAGGTACATCGGTACCGCGAGCAAGCTTTGCGATACGACGTCGGGCGGCGTAAGCAGCATACCCACTACAAAACAGCCCAAAAGAATGTAAGGCCGTTTTTTGGCAAGGCTCTCGACGGTGGTCGCGCCGGAAAGCACCAGTAAGAAGGTGGCAATGGGGATTTCAAAGGCCACGCCAAAGGCAAAAAAGAGCTTCAGTACGAAGTTCAGGTACTGATTAATATCGGTCATTATGGTGATGTCTTGCGGCCCGGATTGGGTAAAAAACGCAAACAACAGAGGGAAGACCGCATAGTAGGCAAAGGCAGCGCCGGCATAAAAAAGACCCACGCTTGAGGCCAAGATCGGTATCGCCAAGGCTTTTTCGTTATCGTAAAGCCCTGGGGCCACAAATGCCCACGCCTGGTGGAGAATAAACGGCACTGAGATAAAGACCGCCACTACCAGCGTTAGCTTAAACGGCGCTAAAAAAGGCGAAGCCACTTCAGTCGCGATCATCTGCGAGCCTTCCGGCAGCAGCGCCATTAGTGGCTGCGCCACAAAGGTGTAGATGTCATTGGCAAACGAGTACAAGGCGAGAAAAATGACCAGCACCACGACGACCGCGCGCACAAGGCGAGATCTTAGTTCCACCAAGTGTTCAATCAAGGGGGCCTGTTTTTGCGCGTTATGCTCCTGAGAGTCGCCACTGCTCATCGTTGTTCTTCATCCTTTTGAGATTGGGCTTTTTGAGATTGAACCCTTTGAGAAGCGCCCGGTTGACCCTCTTCCTGCTGACCTGACGAGGACGTTGCCGGCGCCTCGGACGGGGCGTCTTCACGCACGGTGTTCAACGCATCATCAAGCCGTGCCGTGGCGTCCGCTAGATTTTTCTCCTCCTTTTGAGAGGCAGGCGGCGACTCGGCAAGGCTTTCAACGTCCTGTTTGGCTTTTTTGAGGCTATCATCGAGCGATTTCTGCTGGTCGTTCAGCTTTTGCCTCAGCTCTTCAGCTTCAAGCTGAGAGCTGATTTCGCGCTGCATGCCCGATACCGTCCGTTTGATCTTGCCAACCCATAGCCCTGCCGTACGCGCTGCGCGCGGCAACCGTTCGGGGCCGAGCACTAAAAGCCCAACCACCGCGATGATCAACAGTTCGAGAAAGCCGATATCCAGCATGGTTTATTTGCGCTCGTCGCTTTGTTCAGCCTTTTTTTCTTCTGCCTGAACGTCATAGGTGTTGCCGGTTTCATCGTGGCTGACTTTTGCCTGCGGCTTGTCGGCATCCGCGTCTTTGTTTTCACCTTCTTTGTCTTCTTCGTGTACGGCTTTCTTAAAGCCTTTAACGGCACCACCCAAGTCAGTGCCCACGTTGCGCAATTTTTTGGTGCCGAAAACCAGGATGATGATCCCCAGAACAATCAGCAGTTGCCAAATACTGATACCACCTAACATATGCGTGTCCTCGTTTTTGTGAGCGACAAGGTAATCTTGCGCTATTTAAGAGTAAAAGGTTAAGCGTAAAGAGCTTTTACCTTGGGTGACGAGCAGCTTTTTCATCGTGGCCCGAAACCCCAAAGCGGCGCGCTAGTTCATCCAGTACATCTTGATGAGTCATCCCTAAGTGAGAAAGCATCACCAGTGTATGAAACCATAGATCGGCGGTTTCAGCGATAAGCGCTTGCTGTTTCGTCGTATCGCCGCCCTCAGCGTCTTTGGCCGAGAGTATCGTTTCGGTCGCTTCTTCACCCACTTTTTCGAGTATCTTGTTCAACCCCTTATGATGCAAGGTTGCAACGTAAGAATCTTCCGGTGCGGCGTCACGCCGCTGCTTGAGAATATCGGCAAGCGCTTCCAGGACGGTCTCCGATGCAGGAGAGGGAGACGTATTAGGTGATGCTGTGTGTGTCATCGTGTTTGATCGCTCTTTCTAACAGCGTGTTGTGAATAACCCTGCGTCAACGTCCGCATGTGCGCTAATGCCACGCCAGTAGCAGTAACCCGATCGCCGCTGCGACGAGTACCGGCCACTGTTGTGTGGCCGCCCATTGGCTGAGTGGCTGCCACGCTAGCGCGATGGCGAGTAGCATTAGCCCGATGCGCAGACGATAAGCGCGCTTGCCTTGGTGCGTCAGGTGACGACGAATTGAGGTGATCGCGCTGGATTGCTGCTGGCGTTGACGCTGCTCATGCTCCATGCGGCTTAAGGCTTTGTGAGCCAGCATGGGTAGCTCCGGTAGCTGATGAGAGAGCTCGGGCGCTTGTCGCTTGAAAGAGTCCCACAGCCCACGCGGCCCCGCGCGCTCTTTCATCCAGCGCTCTAAAAACGGTTTGGCAGTGCTCCACAGGTCTAAGTCTGGGTAGAGCTGACGACCTAGGCCTTCGATGTTGAGTAGCGTTTTTTGCAGCAGTACCAGCTGCGGTTGTACTTCCATGTTGAAGCGTCGTGCCGTTTGAAATAAGCCGAGCAGCACTTGGCCAAACGAGATGTCTTTTAACGGTTTTTCTAAAATCGGCTCGCATACGGTGCGAATCGCCGCAGCGAATTCGTTGGCACGGGTGTCTTCGCCCACCCAGCCAGACTCGATATGAAGTGCCGCGACTTCGTAGTAATCCTGGTGAAAAAACGCCAGCAGATTACGCGCCAAATAGTCTTGGTCTTCACGGGTGAGACTGCCGACAATGCCGCAGTCGATGGCAATGTACTGGGGATTTTCCGGATCGTCGCAGTTAACGAAAATATTGCCGGGGTGCATGTCAGCGTGAAAGAAGTTATCGCGAAAAACCTGGGTGAAAAATAACTCAACTCCGCTCTCGGCGAGTTTCTTCAAGTTGGTGTTGCAGGCAGTCAAGGTGGCCATGTCGGCCACCGGCACGCCGTGGATGCGCTCTTGCACCATGACGTGACGCCGTGTGTAAGGCCAGTAAATGGTGGGCACGAACAGCAGCGGCGAGTCTTTAAAATTGCGTTTGAGTTGCGAGGTGTTGGCCGCCTCTTTGTAGAGGTCGAGCTCGTCAAAAAGTGTCGACTGGTAGTCACGGATGACTTCCACTGGGCGTAAGCGTCGCACTTCGGGCACTTTAGCCAACACTTTGGCGACTTGGTAGAGCAGCGCGATATCTTGGCGCATGATACGCATAATGCCCGGGCGGATGATCTTGACCACGACTTCTTCGCCGCTGTGCAACGTGGCGGCGTGGACCTGGGCAATCGACGCCGAGGCCAGCGGGACGCGGTCAAAACTGGCGAACGCCTCGCTAAGCGACATCTCGAGCTGTTTTTCTACCCGCGCCACGGCCGCATCGCCGGGGAAAGGCGGGACTTGATCTTGTAGGCGTTTGAGTTCGTCGGCGATATCTTCGGGGAGTAAATCGCGGCGCGTTGAGAGCATCTGACCGAGCTTGACGAAAATCGGCCCCAAGCTTTCCAGCGCCAAACGTAAGCGCACGCCGCGGGAGCGCTCATCCTGCGGGAGCAGCTTTAACGGCGAGAACCACAGCAGCGTGCGCAGCCACCAGGGCAGTCGCTCCATTGGGATTAAGGTATCCAAACGGTGACGGGCAATGATCCAGCCAATGCGCACTAAGCGTAAGCTCATGTCGGCGTTTCTCCCGAATCGTCCGATAAGCGTTTTGCTTGGGCCTCGCTAGTGTCTTGGGTCTCGCTAGTGTGTTGGGTTAAGCGTCGGTGCAGGCGCTTTAAGCGTGCTTCCAAGCGGTCGGTAGCGACCTCAAGCTCGGTGAGGTGATCGCGCAGCACGCGGCGTTGCTGAGGCCCAGGTAACAGCCGCGCCTCTTCAAACACGTATTCTGAGACATCCGCCATCAACTCGTTTTTGGCGCGCAGGCCCCAGCTTGCGGCGCGGCGCAAGCCTTCGGCCAACGAATGGGCAGGCGTCGCCCCCAGCCAGCGGGCGAGCTCGCCCTCCCAGTCGATATCCAGGTCGGTGAGAAGCTCACGAGTGGATTCCAGCAAGTAAGTGCGGCCACGCACCGAGAGCTTGCCCTCGAACATCAGTCGCTCAACGGTGGCGCCGCTGATCCACTCGGAGAGTGTCTCTGGCGTGAGCTCAACCACCGCATCGGCGTCGGCTTCGTCAAACGCCTCGGCGCGGAGTAAATCGATGCCGCCACGGTGAAAATGCAGCAAAAGCTGCAGGTGCGGCTGTTCGAAGCGAATCAAAAGCCGGCTGCCGGCAAGAGCGTCAAGGCGTGCGGGAGCGGCAGGGTCGCGGGCTAGCAGCGCGTTTAGCGTGCGCTCGCAGCCCGCCAATAGCAGGGCGGGCGTTACCAGCATGCTGATCTCATCGTCGCTGCGCATATCGTGGCTGAATTCTTCATGGCTAACGTCACCGGTGCGGGTGTTGTCGATTGCGTCATAGCTTGATGCCGCGGTGCAGCGCAACAATACCGCCAGTCAGGTTGGTATACTCCACGCGCTCCAGTCCCGCGGCTTCCATCATGCCTTTGAGCGTTTCTTGATCCGGGTGCATGCGGATGGATTCGGCCAAGTAGCGGTAACTTTCTTCATCGCCCGCCACAAACTGCCCCATTTTGGGCAGCAGCCGGAACGAATACTCATCGTACGCCCTGGACAGCAGTGGGTTGTTGGGCTTGGAAAACTCCAACACAAGAAGGCGTCCGCCGGGTTTCAGTACGCGGGTCATGGAACGCAGCGCGGCGTCTTTCTCGGTAACGTTGCGCAGACCAAAGGCAATGGTGATGCAGTCAAAGCTGTTATCGGGGAATGGCAAACACTCGGCATTCGCCTGCACGTATTCGACATTACCGCCCACGCCGTTATCCATCAATTTATCGCGCCCAACGCGCAGCATCGACGCGTTGATGTCGGCGAGTACGACCTTGCCGCGCGGGCCAACCATGCGCGAAAACTTAAGCGTTAAATCGCCGGTGCCGCCGGCAATGTCCAGCACTTGGTGGCCAGGGCGAACCCCCGAGCGCTCAATCGTTAGGCGCTTCCACAGGCGATGAATGCCCATCGACATCAGGTCATTCATGACGTCATAGCGGGCGGCAACGGAGTGAAAAACATCGGCGACGCGCGACGCTTTCTCATCGACCGGCACTTCTTGGTAGCCAAAATGGGTCGTGCGCTTTTCCGTGGGGCTCATGGGGCTTTAGCTCCCGAAGTCGAGGCGGTTAAACCGTAGGTGAAGTCAAAGAAAACGATCATTAACATGACAGCAAAAAAAGTTGAGCACTATTGTAGCCTTGTCCGCCCCGATTTGTCTGCGCTTACCTAGATCGACTTGATCTCGATGCCTAGCGGCTCGCGGGAAGCGCCGGCGTCGTCAAGCCGCTGCAAATAGTCACGCCAGTAATCGTCTTGGCGAGTGGCGAGATCGTAGAGGTAGTTCCAACTAAACAGGCCGCTGTCGTGGCCGTCGTCAAAATGCAGTTTGAGAGCGTAGTTGCCTGCCGGGGTGATGTTTTGCAGGCCGATGTGTTTTTTGCCGACTTGCAAGACAGCCGTGTCGCCGCCGTGCCCGCGCACTTCCGCAGAAGGCGAGAACACGCGCAAAAGCTCAATCGGCAGCCGATAGCTTTCGTCGTTGGTATAGCCGAGTTCAAGTTCGCGGGCTTTCTTATGGTAGTGAACGCGAGTGGGGGTATTAGCGCTCATAACGGTGCCTCATGGCTGGGAGCTGACGTAGGTAACTAGCCTACTTAGATAAGAACTAGCATAGACAAGAACTAGCACAAACTGCCCAGCGGAGCCGGGCAGTCTGACGGTGGCGGATTGCACTCTGTTTTACAAGAAATGTTTTACAAGAGTTGATTTACCAGCGGTGATCTACAAGATGTAGCGCGAGAGATCTTCGTCAACGGCAAGTTCGCCAAGCTGCGCGTTGACATAGTCGGCGTCAATCGACAGCGGGCTTTCCATGTCGCCACCGCGGAACGAGGCTTCTTCCAAGAGTCGTTCCATCACCGTGTGCAGGCGCCGTGCGCCGATATTTTCGGTGCCTTCGTTGACCTGCCAGGAAATCTCGGCGATGCGCTCGATGCCGTCCGGGGTGAATTCGATATCCAGCCCTTCGGTGGCCAGTAACGCCTGATACTGCCTGGTCAGCGATGCCGACGGCTCGGTCAGGATGCGCTTGAAATCCCCCGGCGTGAGCGCATCGAGTTCAACGCGAATTGGCAAGCGACCCTGTAATTCAGGAATCAAATCCGATGGACGCGACAGGTGGAACGCCCCCGAGGCGATAAACAGAATGTGATCGGTTTTGACCATGCCGTGCTTGGTCGACACCGTGGAGCCTTCGATCAGCGGCAATAAGTCGCGCTGCACGCCCTCGCGGGAGACCTCGCCACCGCTGGATTGGCCGCTGCCTTTGGCGACTTTGTCGATCTCATCCAGGAACACGATGCCGTGCTGTTCGACCGCTTCCACGGCGCGCGACTTGATATCCTCTTCGTTGACCAGTTTGCCTGCTTCCTCGTCGCGTAATAGACCAAAAGCCTCTTTGACCTTAACGCGGCGCGTTTCACGCTTTTGCTGGCCCATGTTGGAGAACAAACTCGACAGCTGCTGGGTCATCTCCTCCATGCCCGGCGGCGTCATGATATCCACGTTTGGCCCCTGCTGAGATAGCTCGATATCAATTTCTTTGTCATCAAGCTGGCCTTCACGCAGTTTCTTGCGGAAGGCCTGACGGGTGCCGTTATCTTCGCGGGGTTGGTCTTCCTGACCGCGGGGCGGCGGCAGTAGCGCATCAAGGATGCGGTCTTCTGCTGCATCTTCCGCGCGGTGGCCGACTTCCTCTTTGGCTTGCTCGCGTACCATTTTGATCGCGGCTTCCATTAAATCACGGATGATCGATTCAACATCGCGGCCCACATAGCCCACTTCGGTGAACTTGGTCGCTTCCACCTTGATAAAGGGCGCGCGGGCAAGCTTGGCCAAACGACGGGCAATTTCGGTTTTGCCCACGCCGGTCGGGCCGATCATCAGGATGTTTTTGGGCGTCACTTCAGAGCGCAACTCGTCGTCAAGCTGCATACGACGCCAGCGGTTGCGCAGCGCCACGGCGACGGCGCGCTTGGCATCTTGCTGGCCGATGATGAACTGGTCTAGCGCGTGAACGATTTCGCGGGGAGTCATCTGAGTCATGGCTTATAGCTCTTCCATCGTGACATGGTGGTTGGTGAACACGCAGATGTCACCGGCGATTTCTAGCGACTTTTCGGTAATCTCACGCGCTGAGAGGTCGGTGTTCTCCAATAGCGCTCGAGCACTTGAAAGCGCGAAGTTGCCGCCGGAGCCGATGGCGATAATGCCGCGCTCGGGTTCAACGACGTCACCATTGCCGGTAATGATCAGCGAGGCGCTGTGGTCGGCTACCGCTAACAGCGCTTCTAAACGGCGCAAGGCGCGGTCGGTGCGCCAATCTTTCGCTAACTCCACAGCGGCTTTGGTGAGGTGGCCTTGGTATTTCTCCAACTGCGCTTCAAAGCGCTCAAACAGCGTGAAGGCATCGGCGGTACCGCCGGCAAACCCGGCCAACACTTTGCCGCGGTAGAGGCGGCGGACTTTACTGGCGTTGCCTTTCATCACGGTGTTGCCAAGCGACACCTGGCCATCCCCCGCCAGCGCAACTTGGTCACCGCGACGCACGGAAACAATCGTAGTCATGGAGATAACTCCTTGTGGGAGGCGAGCTCCCGATGACGAATCGGCCGCCAAAGCGACCGCTGAAAAAAAGCGAGTCCCGACAAAATGCGGGCGGCCGATAAAAAATCAACCGCCCGCCGTGATGCGCTGGCACGTTTTTCAGTGTCAGCGTGTTTTTGGGTTCTGGCGTTTTTTAGTTCTGTAGCTGGATCAGCAGCGGCTCAATGCCTTGCGTGCCCATCAAATCCTGCGCCCGCGTGAGCTCGCGAGTGTCTTCGTAAGGGCCAACCTGTACGCGGTGCCAGGTATCGCCGCCGGCTTGCACTTCGCTAATTTGCGCCAGCAGGCTCAAATTGCGCAGCCGGCTTCGCAGCTTTTCGGCATCGTTGAGCTCGCGAAAAGACGCCGCTTGCAGCATATAGCGCCCTGGTGGGGTCTCGGTTGGTGCGTTCGTTGATGTGCTGGTGTCGGTACTATTGGCCGCGATCACGCGCGCGATGGGGTCATCCTCACTGACTGCGGGGGCGCTGTCGCTTGGCGTCGAGCCATCTGCTGGCGCTTCCGCGATGACGTCAGTCGCTGCCTCTGGACGATTGACGCTAGAAGGCACTGTACCGCCCGGGGCGATGACTTCGGTTTCCGGCAGCAGGGTGTAAAACTCAAACGTCGGCATCGAGGGCTCGGCCGCGGTCTGGGTTTCGCGGGCGGCGCTTTGCGCGTCGCGCTCCTCTTTGGAAATGACCGTCGCTTGGGGCGAATCAGGCGGCGGCTCCTGCCATGGCGCGGTGCCATGTTGATGCTGCGCGAGGAAGAACCCCGCCGCCATCCCGGCTAACCCCCACAGCCAGCCAGGGAGCCGAAACCCCGCCTGCTTTTTGGCGGGCTTTTTGCGCTGCGAAGTGGCGCCACGGGTGGGTTTTTTACGCGGGGTGGCCATGGGTTACATCTCCTCTGGCGCGCTAACACCCATCAAATCAAGGCCGTTGCGCAGTACTTGACGTGTCGCCAGGCCAAGACTCAATCGGGCGTTACGGGTAGCGTCATCGTCGACCATTACCTTCACTGCGTTGTAGCAAGTGTGGAAATCGCCGGCAAGATCCAGCAGGTATTGTGCAACCTGCTGGGGTTCACGATTTTTGGCGGCATGATCGACCACCTCGGGAAAGCGCGCCAAACGGTTGAGCACGGCTTTTTCCTGATCGCTATCCAAAAGCGCCAAGTTTTCCAGCGCCAGGTCGTGCATAAACGGCTGATCGGCGTCTTGGGCTTTACGCAGCATACTGCACACCCGCGCGTGGGCATACTGAATGTAGTACACCGGGTTGTCGTTGGATTGCGAACGGGCCAAATCAATATCAAACGTCAGCTGCGAGTCGGCGCGGCGTGCGGCCAGGAAAAAGCGTGTGGCGTCGCGGCCGACTTCATCAATCAAATCGCGCACGGTGACGTAGCTGCCGGCGCGTTTGGAGAGTTTTACCTCGACGCCCGAGCGGGTCACCATCACCATCTGGTGCAGTACGTAATCTGGCCAGCCTTTAGGGATGCCCACTTCCAGCGCCTGCAGGCCGGCGCGCACGCGGGTCACGGTGGAGTGGTGATCGGCGCCTTGCTCGTTGATCACGGTGTTGAAGCCGCGCTGCCACTTATCGAGGTGGTAAGCGACGTCAGGCAAGAAGTAAGTGTAGCCGCCCTCGCGCTTGCGCATCACGCGGTCTTTGTCGTCGCCGAAGTCGGTGGTACGCAGCCAAAGGGCGCCGTCTTGCTCATACGTGTGTCCGCCACTGATCAGCTTTTCAACGGTGGCCTCGACCTTGCCGTCTCCATAAAGCGATGATTCAAGAAAATAGACGTCGAATTCAACGCCAAAGGCCTTGAGGTCGAGATCCTGTTCGCGGCGCAGCCACGCCACGGCGAAGGCTTGAATCGCGTCGAGATCGTTGGGATCGCCGATGGCCGAGACTTCGCGGTCGTCGGCAGTGACGGTTTTGCCCGCCATGTAGTCGTTGGCGACATCAACGATGTACTCGCCGCGGTAACCGTCAGCCGGCCAGCTGGCGTCGTCCGGGCCAAAGCCCTTGGCGCGCGCTTGCACGGAGAGCGCGAGGTTTTTGATCTGCGCGCCGGCGTCGTTGTAATAAAACTCGCGGGTGACGTCATAACCGGTGGCTTCAAGCAGCCGGCACAGGCAGTCGCCAATCGCCGCACCGCGGCCGTGGCCGACGTGCAAGGGCCCGGTGGGGTTGGCGGAAACGAACTCGACTTGTACTTTTTTACCCTTGCCGATCATGCTGCGGCCAAAGGTGTCGCCGCAGTCGAGCACCTGCGCGACAATTTGTGCCGCGGCGTCGGTAGCGGCGAAGAAGTTGATAAACCCAGGGCCGGCAATCTCGGTTTTTTGCACGGCGTCGCTTGCCGGCAGGGCGTTGATCACGGCCTCTGCTAGCTCGCGCGGCTTCATGCCCGCGGGTTTGGCCATGGCCAGCGCTAAATTGGTGGCGTAATCGCCGTGGGCTTTGTCTTTGGTGGGGTCGACTTTGATCGTCGGGTTGAGGTCGCTGGGCAGCACGCCTTGGTGCTTCAGCGCGGCAACGGCGCCTTCAAGCAGGGAGATAATCGTGTCTTTCATGGGCAGTATCCGGGTAACGTCGGTGGCGGCGTGCGCGGGCGCCTGTGACGGGCGCGCATCGTAAAAAGCGTATTATCGGCGATTGGCGCCCACTTTCAAACCAGCGTGTCAGGTAAGGCTCTGTGGGTCGATGTCCAGCGACCAGCGCACACGGCGCGCGTCGCGGCTCAGTTCTAGCCATTGCACCAGTACGCTGGCGGCCTGGTGGAGCTGGCTGCGTTTGTTGGCGCTAAGGATGACGTGCAGGTGGTAGCGGTTCTGGCGTCGCTCCATGGGCGCCGGCACCGGGCCTAAACAGCGCACCGGGCTTTGCTGGGTGTAAATCCACTCGTGCAGGTAATGCGCGGCTTCTTGGGCCAGCGTCGTGGCGGCATCGACCTGCGGGCTTTCCACGCGCAACAACGCCATAAAGCTAAACGGCGGCAGCTGCGCGATGCGCCGTTCCTTGAGTAAATCACGCGCAAGCGCCCCGTAGCCGTGTTCGGCCAGTTGGGTAAGGTGCGGGTCGTCGGGGTGGAGCGTTTGCACCAGCACGCGGCCAGGGTCGGCGGCACGCCCAGCGCGCCCAGCGACTTGCTCTAAAAGCTGTGCGCTGTGCTCCAGGGCGCGAAAGTCGGCGGAATACAGGCCGCCATCGGCGTTGATCACCACCACCAGTGTGAC
Source organism: Vreelandella vilamensis (assembly GCF_031451755.1). Lineage (NCBI taxonomy): Bacteria > Pseudomonadati > Pseudomonadota > Gammaproteobacteria > Oceanospirillales > Halomonadaceae > Vreelandella > Vreelandella vilamensis. The sequence continues at coordinate 82,096 of NZ_JARWAN010000001.1, forward strand.
ATGGGGCAAGTGGTGGCCTTTGGCCAGCATTTGCGTGCCCACCAGAAGGCACGGCTCGCCGCGTTGAATTTCTTTGATGATCTGCTCGAAGCTGTCTTTGCGCCGGGTGCTATCGCGGTCGATGCGGTACACCGTGGTGTCGGGGAATAAGCCCTGCAGCGTCTCTTCGGTGCGCTCGGTGCCGGCGCCGAGCGCGCGCAGGTCGCCGCTGCCGCAGTCGGGGCATGCATCCGGTAGCGCACGACGGCTGTCACAGTGATGACAGGCTAACAGCGGCGGCTGGCGGTGTAGCGTCATGCGGGCATCGCACGCGCCACACTCGGCCATCCAGCCGCAGGCGTGGCAGGCAAGGGTGGGGGCAAAGCCGCGGCGATTGATAAAAATCAGCACCTGCTTGCCCGCTTTGAGCGTGTGTTTGATCGCGTTGATGGCGCTGGGTAATAGCCCGCCCTGGCGGCGCTGATGGCGCAGGTCGGTCAGTTCGAGTTTCGCCGGCGGGTGGCGGCTGGCGCGCTGGGTCAAATGTAGGTGGCGGTAAGTGCCGTCGAGCCCGCGCTGCAAACTCTCTAAAGAGGGCGTGGCGCTGCCTAGTACCACCGGGATTTGGTGATGATGGGCGCGGGCGACGGCGAGATCGCGGGCGTGGTAGCGCAGGCCGTCCTGCTGTTTGTAGGAGCCGTCGTGCTCTTCGTCGACGATAATCACGCCGGGGTTAGCCAGCGGGGTGAATATCGCCGAACGGGTGCCGATGATGATGAGCGCGCGACCGTTGGCGGCGGCTTCCCACACGTCAAGGCGTTCGGGGTCGGTGAGGCCTGAATGCAACGCGAGCACCGGCACGTTAAAGCGACGACGAAAGCGCGCCAGCGTTTGCGGCGTGAGGCCAATTTCCGGCACCAGCACCAGCGATTGTTTGCCCTTGGTGGCAACGGCTTCGATCAACTGCAAGTACACTTCGGTTTTGCCGCTGCCGGTGACGCCTTCGATCAGGCAGGGGTGAAAGTTCTCAAGCTTCTCGTGCAGCGCGGAAAGGACCGCGGCTTGCTCGCGATTAAGCGGCAGTGCGGGGGCAGCGAGTAAGTGCCCGCTGGGTGACGCGGGGGCCGTGAGCGTGATGTCGCGGGCTTCGATCAACCCTTTTTGCGCCAACCGGGTGAGCGTGTCGTGGTTGAAACCGTGGGCGCTAATCGCCCGCCCCGGAAGCCCGTGGGGGTGCTGCCCGAGCAGTGCCCAAAGCTCAGCCTGGCGCGTCGCGCGGCCAAACGCCGGCGCCGCAGGCGCGGTGGGTGAGCGCTGCCACAGGGTTTGCGTGCGCCCGGCCATGGGGTGCCCTTGGCGCAGCCGGGCGGGCATGGCATGGGCAAGCGTATCGCCCAAGCTGTGCTGGTAGTAGCGCGCGGTAAAACGGCACAGCCACAGCCAATCCGCCGGTAGCGGCGCGTCGTCGAGAGCCTCACTTACCGCGCGAAGCTGCGCTCGCGGAAGCTCGCTTTTCTCGGCGAGCGCTATCACCACGCCGATAACCTCGCGGCGCCCAAACGGCACCTGCACGCGCACGCCCGGCTGCCAACCGCAGGCCGGCGCCGACGGAGCGGGCAAGTAGTCAAACAGACGCCGCAGCGGAGAAGGAAGCGCCACGCGTAAAATAGGCGAGGTGTCAGACAACGTGTGTGGCGATAGCGTGCGTGGCAATTGGCCTCCGGCGTTAGGTTTGCTATAATATGCGGCCGTTTGAATCGAGGCGATTCGAGCGATTAACCGGTTAATCGTTTTTCAAAACCCGTATGCGGTGCCTGGCACGTGATCAGGTGGCGGCATACAGCTCAATGAGGTTCAAGATGAAACAAGGTATCCACCCAAAATACCACACGGTCACCGCCATTTGCTCGTGTGGCGCTGAGTTCCAAGTTGGCTCCACGTCCAACGAAGGCTTTAACTTGGACGTTTGCTCTAACTGCCACCCGTTCTACACCGGTAAGCAGAAGCAAGCGACCACCGGTGGCCGTGTCGAGCGCTTTAATAAGCGTTTTGGCGCTGCGATTAAGCGCTAAGCAACGTGTTTGTATCGCGCTCAGCTCCTTAAGAGCTGGCGCAAACCCTCAGTTTTGGCTGGGGGTTTTTTATGCGCGCTCGTAATTTTTGGAATAAATTTCCATAAATTTTACTCTCAACGCGACAAGGTGCGCGCTCTCGTGTTGGTTTTTTACATAAGTTTCAGTAAATAATGCCTAAATAACGTGAAAAAGAACGAAAAGCCGATTAAACGGCCGTTTTTTGTAGCCACGCGGCTCGCGCTTGAGGCGCCTTCCGTTTTTCTATATTCTGAAATCACGATTTAATTTCAACGCTAACTTGGACCCCGACCATGACGGATGCATTTAAGCAGGCTGCTTTGGATTATCACGCAAAACCCATCCCCGGCAAGCTCTCGGTTGAGCTGACCAAGCCGACCGCCACGGCGCGGGATCTGGCGTTGGCGTATAGTCCTGGCGTGGCGGAGCCCGTGCGAGAAATTGCCCGTGATGAAGAGAATGCCTACCGCTATACGGGTAAGGGCAACCTGGTGGCCGTGATTTCCGATGGCAGCGCCATTTTAGGGTTAGGGAATCTCGGCCCCATGGCCAGCAAGCCGGTGATGGAAGGGAAAGGTGTGCTGTTTAAGCGTTTTGCCGGCATTAATTCGGTAGATATCGAAGTGAATGCGGAAAGCCCGAAGGCGTTTATCGATACCGTGGCACGTATCGCCGATACTTGGGGCGGCATCAATCTTGAAGATATTAAAGCGCCGGAGTGCTTTGAGATCGAAAAAGCGCTCATCGAGCAGTGTAATATCCCCGTGTTTCACGATGATCAGCACGGCACCGCGATTGTGACCGCCGCCGGTATGCTCAACGCCTTGGACATTGCCGGCAAAGCAATTGAAGACGTGAAAATCGTCTGCATGGGCGCCGGTGCCGCGGCGATTGCCTGTATGCGCCTGCTGGTGGCCTGTGGTGCCAGCCAAGACAAACTCGTTATGCTCGACCGCCGTGGTGTTATCCATAAAAGCCGCGAAGGTATTAATGCGTACAAGGCCGAGTTTGCGCTGGATACCGATATGCGCACCTTGGATGACGCCATCGATGGCGCTGATGTGTTTGTCGGTCTCTCAGGTCCTGGGCTTCTTTCCGCGGATCAGGTGAAGAAGATGGCGGCGGATCCGATCATTTTTGCTTGCACTAACCCCGATCCGGAAATTCACCCAGATGTCGCCCGCGAAGCGCGCCCGGATGTGATCATGGCCACCGGTCGGTCGGACTTTCCTAATCAGGTCAACAATGTGTTGGGCTTCCCGTTTATCTTCCGCGGGGCGTTGGACGTGCGCGCGACGCGCATTAACGAGGCGATGAAAGTCGCGGCGGTACACGCGCTAAAAGATTTGGCCCGTGAACCGGTGCCGCAAGAGGTACTTGATGCCTACGCGTGTGACGAAATGCGCTTTGGGCGGGATTATATTATCCCGACGCCGGTGGATATTCGCCTGCTTGATCGCGTTTCGTCCGCGGTGGCGCAGGCCGCGGTCGAATCGGGTGTGGCGCGCAAGCCGTTCCCCTCGCATTATCCGTTGAAAAACGTCAACGAGGTTTACGGCGGTTAAGCGCCTAACGCCCCGAACGTGTCGTTTTTAGATACTGTTTTTAGACACTGACGCCCGCCGCGATGCGGGCGTCAGTGTTTTTAGTCAAATCGCTTTTAATTGAATCGTTTTTAACTGAATCGCCTTGAGCAAACCGCCTTAACGGATCGGTTCGTCGTGCAGGCGCATTAAGCCTTCCTGCGCCGTGGAGGCGATCAGCAACCCTTCGCGGTTATAGATGTGTCCGCGCGCGAGCCCGCGAGCGCCGCCGGCCCAAGGGGAATCGGTAGCGTAAAGCAGCCAATCATCCAGGCGGGCGTCGTTATGTAGCCACAGGGCGTGATCGAGGCTGGCAATGCGCAGCTTGGGGTCGGTGTATTCCACGCCTCGGGGTAAAAGTCCGGTCGTGAGTAAGTTGAAATCCGACGCGTAAGAGAGCAGGTGACGGTGCAGCGCTGCGTCATCAGGAAGCGCTCCACCGGCGAAGCGAAACCACAGGCAACGTTCGGCGGGTAGGTGGCCGTCAAGTTTGCCGGGTAGGTAGAGAAACTCGCTCGGGTGGCCCTTAAAGCGCGAATGGTGTGCTTTACCGTTTGCCAGAAGCGTCTCTGGCGTGGGGACATCCGGCATCTGGCATTGATGCGTAATCGGGTTGGGTTCAGGCGTGTGGAAAGAGGCACTGCAAAAAAAGATGGGCCGCCCTTTTTGAATCGCGGTGACCCGGCGGGTGGTAAAGTTTCCGCCGTCGCGCACGGTGTCTACCTGGTAGACCACAGGGCGGTGGGGGTCGCCAGGGCGTAAAAAGTAACCATGTTGTGAGTGCGGTCGGCGCTCGCCGGGCACGGTGCTGGAAGCGGCCGCGAGCGCTTGTCCGAGGACTTGGCCACCGTAGAGTTGGGGGAAGCCTAAATCTTGGCTCTGGCCGCGAAACAGCGTCTCTTCTAGCGGCTCTAGGTTGAGCAGGTCAACAAGCTGGTTCAGTGCGTCGGTCATAAAAAGCGGGTTCCTTGAACGGTATCCTTATCGCTATCATACGGGCGTTTGGCCTACCATAACGGAGTTTGCCACCATGCGCAGCGATGAATTTTACATGCACCGGGCGCTTGATCAGGCGCACTTGGCTTTTACGGCCGGTGAAGTGCCGGTGGGGGCCGTGGTCGTGGCGCCCGAGGGTGATGTGATTGCTGCGGCTTACAATGCCCCAGTGGCCGGTTGCGATCCCAGCGCTCATGCGGAAATTCTCGCCCTACGCCGCGCCGGTGAGAAAACGCGCAACTACCGGCTGGATGGCTGTACGCTGTTTGTGACGCTGGAGCCGTGCATGATGTGCGCAGGCGCCATCGTGCACGCCCGCATCGCCCGGCTGGTTTACGCCGCCCCCGAGCCGCGCACGGGCATGGTGGAGTCAAAAGCCAATTTGCTCGCTCAGCCGTGGTTTAATCACCATGTGGCGGTGACCAGTGGCGTGCTGAAAGCCCCCGCAAAGCAGCTGCTGAAAACGTTTTTTGCCGAGCGCCGCTAAGGTTATTGGGTCTTGGCGCTTTGTACGCAGTTGCGCCCTTGCTCTTTGGCGCGGTAAAGCGCCTCGTCAGCGGCCTGCATCAAGTGCGTCATGTCGACCTCACCTTGCGTATGAGTGACAACCCCTGCGCTTAGCGTCAACGGTGTGTCGTCAGCGTGGGTAAGGGAAAGCGCCATCACTTGACGTCGTAGCTGCTCGGCAATCGCCAAGGCGTGTTGATGATCCGCTGCGGGCAGCCAGGCGACAAATTCCTCACCGCCATAGCGGGCAAAGAGGCCGCCATGCTGCGCCATGAGGGTGGCGCCGAGTTTGGCGGTGGCTTCTAGATAGTCATCGCCCACCAAGTGGCCAAGCTGGTCGTTGATGCGTTTGAAGTGGTCAATATCACAAAGGATCAAGCTCAGCGGAAGTGAGTGAGTGAGCTTGCTAGCCTGCGCTAAGAAGTGACGGCGATTGGCGATGCCGGTGAGTTCGTCGTGGCTTGCGAGCCATTCAACCTCTTTTTGTAGTTCGCTACGTTTTTCGATCTCAAGCTGCAGCATGCGGTTACTAAAGCGCATGGCGCGGTGTTGCTCACCCAGGCGCTTAAAGGTGTAGCGCACAAGATAAAGCAAATACGCCAACATGAGCCCAAGAATCAGCCCGATAGAAGGCAAGCGCGGCATTTGGCTTAGCAGGTAATCGCGGCTGGGCTGGCGGGTGAGTGTCAGAGGCGCTTGGCCAAGGGTGAGTGTGAAGTGGTGTTGCCAAGGGCCGGGGTCGGTCGACGTGCCAAAGCGCGCCAGTACACTGCCGCTATCGTGCCAGCGTAGCGTTGCATGCTCTGGGGTGAGAGAGGCAAATAAAATATCGGCCAGCATCGGGATACTCACCGCCATCGCGGCCGCACCGACCGGGGTTTGATCGGCGGTTTTAATCGGCCAGTAATAAATGATCCCAGGGCCGCCCTGTAATAGCTCGACAAGCCCTGTGCTGTTTGCGCTTTTTCCTTCTAGCACGGGGGCTAACGCTTGTCTGCCACTCGGTTGCGCCTCAAACAGCCGTTGCCCTTGGATATTACGGTTGAGCAACGTAGGGGGATAAACGTGGGTCACTTGGCTGTCGGTCGCGATAAAGGCGATATTCAGAAAATAGCGAAAATCGGTGTGGTAATCCGCCGCTTGACGCGCCCATTGCGGCGCGCTGGGGACGTCATCAAGCAGCTGCCAAAAATGAGAAAAACGCCGCATGGCTTGGCGGTGTGCTTGGATATCGGATTGTAGCCGGGTGATTAAGGCGTCTCCTTCGGCGTGAGTGCGTTGATAAAGCGCCGATTCCATATGGCGTTGCTGCTGTTGCCATAGCAGTAACGCCAATAGCATTAGGATCGTCGCGGGCCATAAAGCGCCTGCAACGTAGCGTTTATCGCGCCAGTGTGGCCAGACAAGCGCAATGTGGGTGGCGATTAGCAAAGCCAGCGCTAAAAGGGTGCCGCTGCTGGCATTGTAGTGAAGCAGGGTAGGCGGGTCGTGACCGATTAGCCGGTCGATGAACTGGGTGCAGAGCAACAGTAGCGCGGCCGCTAAAAGTAGGGGCGCTCCAAGGCGGGCACGCTGGCGCAGCAGCAAGCTAAGGGCGAGCAGGGCAAGCGTGAGCGTTACCAAAAGCGGCGCGCGCCATGTTTCCAGCCGACTGTGGGCGAAAATGCCGTTTGCCCAGGCTTGCCATTGCGCCGTGCTGATCCATCCTTCCGGCGTGATGTAGCTGACAAGGCCAGGTAGCAGCAGCGCCAATGTGAGCGCGGCGAGACTGCGCGCCAAAACATCACGCTGGGCAAATGTCGCCCACAGCGCAAGTATCGAGGTGAATAAGGTAATGGTACTGAGGCTAAGTGAGTAAGCTAACCCAACGGCCGCCGCTGCGCTGGTCAATAGCAGTAACCATGTAGCAAGGCGGGTGGGTAAATACATGAGGCTCTCGGGTTAATCAAGCGGCGGAACATACTCAAAGAGTAACAAAGATGGATCGTTGACCGGGGTTTGCTCAAGTTGAAAGAACTGCCGCCGGCTACGTTCCACGTATTCAATCATTTCATAGTAGCGACGGATATTACGCACATAGATCACAGGCTCACCACCGCGGGCATAGCCGTGACGCGTTTGGCTATGCCACTCACGGTGTTGCAAAAGCGGAAGTGCTTCTCGCACATCTGCCCAGCTATTTGGGTCGCCGCTGCGCATTTCGGTAATTTTACGCGCGTCGTACAGGTGCCCCAGGCCGACGTTATAGGACGCCATGGCCATGTATAAGCGGTCATCGCCGGTAATATTCTCGGGAAGTCGGTCGTAAACGCTGCGCAGATAGCGTGCGCCGCCGTCGATGCTCTGTGCTGGGTCGCGGCGGTTTTCGATCCCCATCTCTTTGGCCGTAGGGTGCGTGAGCATCATTAAGCCGCGCACGCCGGTTGGGGACACCGCATCCGGGTCCCAGTGTGACTCCTGATAGCCAAGGGCCGCCAGCAGCTTCCAGTCAAAACCGGTCTCGCGGGCAGCTTGTTTGAACAGCTCCTTATAGCGCGGCAGGCGTGAATCGAGGTGTGCTAAAAACGTGCGAGTGCCGACGTACTCTAAATAGTCATCGTGGCCGAAGTAGCGCGCGGTGAGGTTGTCGAGCGTGCCGCTTGCCTGTAAGTCTTGAAGGAAGCGATTGGCGGCCTGCAGAAAGCCAAGCCCCCGCCCGCTGGGTACCGCCCACGCCATGGAAATGGGTTCGCCAATGAAAAAACCCCGCTCAACGTTGGGGAAAAATAACCGGTTGAGACGAAACTGGTGATCATAGATCACCGCCGCATCGAGGCTTTCGTTTTCGATTTGCGCCATGAGCTCGGCCACTTCAAGCTCGTTGGATTCTTTCCAGCTCAACTCAGGGTACTCGGCCTGTAGCTCGCGTAGATTGGTCGACGTGCCCGAAGCGCTTAATGCACCAATTTCCAAGCCGATCAAGTCGGCCGGTCCATTGATGCCGTGAAGTCCGCGGCGATAGACCAAAAGCGGCTGCATTTCGATAATGGGTCGAGTGAAATGAATGCCCGGTGTGTCGGGCGCAAGCGGCAGTCCCGCCGCGCCAAGGTCGCCTTTATCCCGCACGGCAGGCAGCACGCTGTCCACATGGTGGCTCGCGTCGAGGTTCAGGCTCACCCCCAAATAATCGGCAAAACGGCGCATCAGCTCGTACTCAAACCCCGTGGGACCGCGGCGTCCCTCGTAGTAGGTCGTGGGTGAGGTACGGGTGTGCACCGTCATAAAATCCCGGCTTTGGATTTGCTGTAAATGCTCGCCGGGTGGGGTGAGCGAAAGGGTTGGCACCATTACCAGTAATACGACGGTAATCAGCGCGTAGTAGAAGCTGGACTGAGCCGAAAAATGGCGGTAAATCAGCGTTGTCATGGCATCTTATCGGCATTGGACATAGCGTCACGATACCCAGGCCAAGCCGTGCTGTCATCTTGTCGATTTCGTGTGTTCCCCGCTTTCCAGTATCATAGGTGTAACGAGTGACATAAAAGAGGGCCGATCTGCGGCCTGGTGATTTCCTGCTTGAACGTTACCCAGAACCTTTTCCTGCTTTAGAGGCTCCCAGATATGCTCGAACTGCGAGGCGCGCGCGCCCTATCTGCTTTCCGTTATGCTCGGTTACTGGAAACGCTGCGTGAACGTGTGCCTGAGGTTGAGGCGTTCACAGCGGAGTACGTCCACTTCATTGACCACCAGGGGGAACTCGCCGAATCTGCTCGCGAGCGTTTGGTACAGCTTCTGGACTATTCCAAGGACTATTCCAAGGACTATTCCAAGGACGGCGCCACACACAGCAGCGAGCCGGGTGATCCGCTTCAGGGCGCGCAGCGCTTTCTGGTGGTGCCGCGCATCGGCACGCAATCGCCCTGGTCATCGAAAGCGACCGATATCGCCCATAACTGTGGCGTGAGCGATGTAGTGCGCATTGAGCGCGGTATCGATTACCGTATCGCGTTCAGCTCGCCGCCGAATGAAGACGAATTCAACGCCTTGGTAGCGCTTTTGCACGACCGCATGACGGAAACCGTGCTGTTTGACGCCTCCGATGCCGCTAAGCTCTTTGCCCATCACGCGCCGGCGCCGCTGGGCCGGGTAGAGGTGCTGGAAGGTGGCCGTGAGGCGCTGGCAACGGCCAATCGTGAATTGGGCCTAGCGCTCGCCGATGACGAAATCGACTATTTGGTGGAGGCGTTCATTGAGCTTGATCGCAACCCCACCGATGTCGAGTTGATGATGTTCGCTCAGGCCAACTCCGAGCACTGCCGGCATAAGATATTCAACGCCGATTGGGTGATTGATGGCGAAGCGCAGAGCCACTCGCTGTTTAAAATGATCAAAAATACGTTTGCGTCATCGCCAGACAACGTCCTCTCGGCTTACAGCGACAATGCCGCGGTGATCAAAGGCTCTTACGCGGGGCGCTTTTTCCCCACCTCGCTAACCGGCGCTGATGATGAGCGTGCGCTTTACAGCACCCATCAAGAGCCAATCCATATCCTGATGAAGGTGGAAACCCACAACCACCCCACGGCGATTGCGCCGTTCCCTGGCGCTGCGACCGGCGCCGGTGGTGAGATTCGCGATGAAGGCGCCACCGGCATCGGCGGCAAACCCAAAGCGGGGCTTTCGGGCTTTACTGTCTCCAACTTGCGTATTCCTGAGTTTGTTCAGCCGTGGGAAGCGTTTGATTACGGCAAGCCCGAGCGCATGCAGTCGGCATTGCAGATCATGCTCGACGGCCCGATTGGCGGCGCGGCGTTTAATAACGAATTTGGCCGCCCCAACCTCACCGGCTACTTCCGTACCTATGAGCAGGAATCGCTCAACGATGGCGGCATTGAGCGGCGCGGCTACCATAAGCCCATTATGCTCGCCGGCGGCTACGGCAATATTCGCGCTCATCACGTGCAGAAGGGCGATATTCCCGTGGGCGGCAAGCTGATTGTGATGGGCGGTCCGGCCATGCTGATTGGCCTTGGCGGCGGTGCGGCCTCTAGCATGGCATCTGGCACCTCCAGCGCCGACCTTGATTTTGCCTCGGTGCAGCGGGAGAACCCCGAAATCGAGCGTCGCGCCCAAGAAGTCATCGACCGCTGCTGGGCGCTGGGGGAGCAAAATCCCATTCGTTTTATCCATGACGTGGGCGCGGGCGGGCTTTCTAACGCCTTGCCAGAGTTGGTGAAAGACGGCGGCCGCGGCGGTTTGTTTGACATTCGCGCGGTGCCCAACGCTGAGCCGGGCATGAGCCCGCTGGAAATTTGGTGTAACGAAGCGCAAGAGCGCTACGTGCTCGCCGTGGCACCGGAAGATATCGACACTTTTGACGCCCTTTGCCAACGCGAGCGTTGCCCTTACGCGGTGGTGGGCGAGGCGAGCGAGGCGCACCATCTGGAAGTCCGCGACGGCCATTTCGACAGCCAGCCGGTGGATCTGCCGATGAGCGTGCTGTTCGGTAAACCGCCGAAAATGCAGCGCGAATTCAGCCGCCAAACGCCTGAACTTTCCGGCATGATGCTGGATAACCTAGACCTGCGCGAAGCGATGGACCGCGTGTTGCGTCTGCCCACGGTCGCCTCTAAAAGCTTTTTGATCACCATTGGCGATCGCTCGATTACTGGCCAAGTGGCGCGCGACCAGATGGTCGGCCCGTGGCAGGTGCCGGTGGCCGATGTGGCGGTGACCACGGCAAGCTTTGACACCCACGCGGGTGAGGCGATGGCGATGGGCGAGCGCCCCCCTGTGGCGCTGATTAACCCGGCCGCGAGCGCGCGTCTCGCGGTGGCGGAGGCGATTACCAACCTCGCCGCCGCGCCGATTGCCAAGCTCAGCGATATCAAGCTCTCCGCCAACTGGATGAGCGCCGCTGACCACCCCGGCGAAAACCAAGCGCTTTACGACGCCGTGCACGCCGTGGGGATGGAGCTGTGCCCGGCGCTGGGCATTGCCATCCCGGTGGGCAAGGATTCGATGTCGATGCGCACCGCCTGGCAGGCCGAAAATGCCAAAGGGAAGCTTGAGGAGAAAAGCGTTACTTCGCCGCTTTCGCTGGTGGTGACCGGCTTTGCCCCGGTCACCGATGCCATGGCCACGCTCACCCCCCAAATCAACTTGGATCAGGAAGAATCCGACCTGATCCTGATCGATTTGGGCAATGGCCAAAACCGCATCGGCGGCTCGGCCTTGGCGCAGGTCTACGGCCAAGTCGGTAACGAATGCCCGGACGTTGATGACCCGGAAGATATCAAAGCGTTTTTCGAGGTGATTCAAGGCTTAAACCGCGACGGCAAGCTGCTCGCCTACCACGACCGCAGCGACGGCGGCCTCCTGGTGACGCTGCTGGAGATGGCCTTTGCCTCCCACGCGGGCCTTGAAATCAAGCTCGACTGGCTGATCGACGAGCCAGTCGACGCCTTCAATGCGCTGTTCTCGGAAGAGCTTGGCGCGGTGATTCAGGTCAATCGCGCCGACACCGAAGCGGCACTGACGCAGTTCGCCATGGCGGGGATTGAAACCTGCGGCGTCATTGCCCGCCCGCGTTACGATGATCAGGTACGCGTGACGCTGTTTGAAGAGCCGCTTCTGGAAACCACTCGCCAACTCACCCAGCGCACTTGGTCGGAAACTAGCTACCGTATGCAGGCGCTGCGCGATAATCCCGAGTGCGCCAAAAACGAGTTCGATAATCTGCTGGATGTCCGCGACCCTGGCCTCACTGCTTCGCCGACTTTTGATGTTGAGGACGACATCACCGCGCCGTTCGTCAATACCGCCAAACCGGCGATGGCGGTGCTGCGCGAGCAGGGCGTTAATGGCCAAGTGGAGATGGCCTGGGCATTCGACAAAGCGGGTTTTGATGCCGTTGACGTACACATGAGCGATATCCTCGAAGGCCGCGTGTCGCTGGACGAGTTCAAAGGCTTGGTGGCCTGCGGCGGCTTCTCCTACGGTGATGTGCTCGGTGCCGGCGGCGGCTGGGCGAAGTCGGTGCTGTTTAACGAGCGTGCCCGTGAGCAGTTCGCCAACTTCTTCCAACGCGACGACAGTTTCTCTCTTGGGGTATGTAACGGCTGCCAAATGCTTTCACAGCTCAAAACACTGATCCCCGGTGCCGAGCAGTGGCCCGAATTCATGCGTAACGAGTCCGAACAGTTTGAAGCGCGGATGGCGATGGTGCGCGTGGAGCAGAGCCCGTCAATTCTTCTTGCCGGCATGGAAGGCTCTCAACTGCCCATCGCAGTCGCCCACGGCGAAGGCCGCGCCGCGTTCCGCGATAGCGCCCATCTGCGTACCATGCAATCAAGCCAGCAAGTGGCGCTGCGCTACGTCGACAACTACGGCCAAGCCACAACGCGCTACCCGGCCAACCCCAACGGCTCGCCTTCAGGCATTACCGGCCTAACCACACCCGATGGTCGCGTCACCATCATGATGCCGCACCCTGAGCGCGTGGCCCGCGCGGTCACCAATTCTTGGCGGCCTGGCGAGTGGACCCAAGACGGCGCCTGGCTTCGGCTGTTCCGCAACGCCCGCGTCTGGTTGGGGTAAGCGTAATGCCTGTCAGCTACGCACAAAAGGCGGCCTCCGGGTCGCCTTTATCGTCACCGCCACCCCTGCTGCGTCCCTATCAGCAAGAGGCGGTCAAACGCGTGGTGGCGCATTTTCGCCAATCGAGTGAGCCGGCGGTGGTGGTATTGCCCACCGGGAGCGGAAAATCGTTGGTGATTGCCGAGCTTGCTCGCCTAGCGAAGGGGCGGGTGCTGGTGCTCGCCCATGTGCGCGAGCTGGTGGAGCAGAACCACGCTAAGTTTGAGGCGTACGGCTTAAAAGCCGATATCTTTAGCGCCGGGCTAAAGCGCAAAGAGGCCGCGCGCCAAGTGGTGTTTGGCTCGGTGCAGTCGGTAGTGCGTAACTTGGCAAGCTTTAATGATGCTGGCTTTACCTTGTTGGTGATTGATGAATGTCACCGTGTCTCGTTGGATGACAACGCCAGTTACCGCCAAGTGATCGATCATCTGCGCGCTCAGAACCCCACGCTTAAGATTTTGGGGCTGACCGCCACGCCCTTCCGGCTGGGGCAGGGGTTTATCTACCATCGCCACTACCACGGCATGGTGCGCGGAGACGACGACGCGTTCTTCCGCGATTGCGTGTTTGAACAGCCGCTGAGGTTAATGGTTAAGCAGGGTTATCTCACCAAACCCGAACGGCGCGATATGGCGGTGGCACACTACGATTTCTCGGCGTTGGCGCCGGGCAGCCACGGCGCTTTCCGCGAGGAAGATTTAAACCGCGTGGTCGCGGGTAACCGTGCTACGCCGCAGATTATCGCGGATATGATTGCGCATGCGCGTGAGCGAGAAGGGGTGATGATTTTTGCCGCGACGGTTGCCCATGCCGACGAGATCATGGGCTATCTGCCCAGTGAGCAGGCGGCGCTAATCACCGGAGAAACGGCGTCTGAGACGCGCACGCGCTTGATTGACGCATTTAAAGCGCGAGAGCTTAAATACCTGGTTAACGTCGCGGTGCTAACCACCGGGTTCGATGTGCCGCATGTGGATTTGATTGCCATACTGCGGCCCACCGAGTCGGTGAGTCTCTACCAGCAGATCGTCGGGCGGGGCTTGCGTCTCTCCCCAGGGAAAGACGATTGCCTGGTGCTGGATTACGCCGGTAACCCTTGGGATCTTTATGCGCCAGAGGTGGGCGAGCCTAAACCCGATAGCGACAGCGAGCCGGTGCAAGTGCCATGCCCCGCCTGCGGGCACGCCAATCTGTTCTGGGGCAAACGCGACGGCGAACTCGTGCTTGAGCATTTTGGCCGCCGCTGTCAGGGGTTGATCGAAGGCGATAGCGGCCAACAAACACAGTGCGAGTTTCGCTTTCGTTTTAAAGTGTGCAGCGACTGCGGCGCGGAAAACGACATCGCCGCGCGGCGCTGCCACGGCTGCCAGCAGCTTTTGGTGGACGCTGACGATAAGCTCAAAGACGCCTTGAAGCTGAAAGATGCCCGGGTGCTAAGGGTGAGCGGCATGCAGCTAGAGGCCACCGCCAACGGACGGGGGTTGTCGCGCTTGAAAGTGACGTATTTCGATGAGGATGGCACCACCCTCGCCGAGTGGTTTGCGCTGGAAACCTCCGCCCAACGGCGCGCCTTCTACGCTGCCTTTCTACGCGATCATCTGCGCGCACCGGGAGCTTCGTGGCAACCGACGTCACCCGAGGCGGTCATCGCCGAGCAGCGCCGTTTACGCCACCCTGATTTTGTTGTGGGGCGTAAGGTCGGGCGGCATTTTCAAATCCGCGATAAGCTGTTTGACTACCAAGGGCGGTTTCGCAAAGCTGCGGAGGCAAGGTAGCATTGCCGGTAGTTTTTAATCACCTTCGTTTCACTTCATAACCGTACTGCAGGGAGTGCACCATGCCAGTGGTTCTGCGCTTGCAAGGATTCAAGTTCTTTTTTTATTCAAACGAAGGTGATCCCTTGGAGCCTGCTCATATCCATGTGTTTAAAGCAGGCTCTGAGGCAAAGTTCTGGCTGTTACCTGAAGTACAGCTGGCACAAAATGATGGGTTTGATGCCAAAGAGCTACGTAACATTAGCATCATGGTAGTGCAGTACCGTAACCAACTTGAGGCCGCCTGGCATGACTACTTCTCCTAAAAGCGTGACGTTCGATGACGATAATTTTTGGGTGGCGCTAAGTGATGGGCGAACCCTTGGGGTGCCTCTTGCCTGGTATCCGAGGTTGCTGAATGCAACGCTAGAGCAGCGAATGAATTACGAGCTGAGCGCCCGAGGAATTCATTGGGATCAGCTGGATGAAGACGTTGCCATTGATGGTTTGTTGGCGGGGCGAGGTGATATGACGCGCCATCGACAAACCGTTGCTTAAGCGTGAGCGAGACGCCTGAGATCAGTGAACCGATAGCCGAGGGCGACGCCGCTGTAACACAAGTCGTCGCGCGGCTGTTTGACGAGCCTATTACAAAGCTGCCGGAGGATTTGTATATTCCGCCGGAAGCGCTGCGGGTGTTTCTGGAGGCCTTTGAAGGGCCGTTGGATCTGCTGCTGTACCTCATTCGGCGCCAAAACTTGGATATCCTTAACATTAACGTCGCCGCTATTACCCATCAGTACATCGAATACGTCGAGCTGATGAAGGCGATGGAAATTGAGCTGGCCGGTGAGTACCTGTTGATGGCGGCGATGCTCGCGGAGATCAAATCGCGCACGCTGCTGCCGCGCCCGCCCAAGGAGGCGAGCGACGACGAGGAAGACCCGCGCGCTGAGCTGATTCGCCGCTTGCAGGAGTACGAACGCCTCAAAGAGGCGGCGGAATCGCTCGATACGCTGCCGCGCATGGGGCGTGACTGGTTCAGCGTGCAAGCGGGGCTGCCGCCATTGGAATCGCGCATCGTTCATCCCGAGGTCGAGCTGGACGAACTTCTTGGCGCACTCGCCGGGCTTCTCAAACGCGCCGAGCTGACCCAAACGCACCATATTAGCCGCGAAGTGCTCTCCACCCGTGAGCGGATGCTGGCGATCATGGATCAACTGCAGCGCGCCCCCCACCGCTATACGCCCTTTGAAGCGCTTTTTACCTTAGAAGAAGGCCGCGCTGGGGTGGTGGTCACGTTCATGGCCATTTTGGAGTTGGCCAAAGAGGCGATGATCGACATTGTACAAAACGCCCCGCTTTCGCCCATTCACGTACGAGTGCGACAAGTGGCGCCAGAAGGTCCAATCGAGGTGATAGAGGGCGGTGGAAGAAGTGCTGATGAAAGCCCGTTTGAGGACGTAACATGAGCGATAACGGGGCAACGACCTTAGACGATATTCTTGAAGCGGGGCTGCTCGCCGCCGGTGAGCCGCTAGCGCTTGAGCGGCTGGAAACGCTGTTTCGGGATGCCGAATGCCCGCCGCGAAGCGATATCAAACAGTCCCTTTTACGCCTGGAACGCCGCCACGCTAACGGCGCGTTAGAGCTTATTGAGACAGTCTCGGGCTATCAGCTGCGCATTCGCCCGCGGTTGTCGCCCTGGGTGTCGCGGCTGTGGGACGAGCGCCCGCAGCGCTACTCACGGGCACTATTAGAAACGCTGGCGCTGATTGCCTACCGCCAGCCGGTGACCCGTGGCGATATCGAAGAAGTGCGCGGGGTGAGCGTGTCGAGCTCGATTGTACGCACGCTGATGGAGCGCGGCTGGATTCGCGTGGTGGGGCATCGTGATGTGCCAGGGCGCCCGGCGGTTTACGCGACCACGCGCGGCTTTTTAGACGACTTCGGCCTGAAAACCTTGGACGCGCTGCCGCCTATGCACGCGCTTACCGCAGCGGCGACGGCGGATGACGAAAGCCCTGACACCAGCGCGGCTGAATTCCCCCTAGACGCCGACGATAAAACGGGGCAGGATGCGCCCCTTGAGACGGTCGAGAAGGCCGATCCACACGCCGAGACGGCGTTAAACTCGCCGCTGAGCTTTGCCGATTTGGAAGCACGGCTAGCGGCACGTGCGCAGCGCGGCAACGAGCCCGAACGCACGTCGACAGAAGAGAAGCCAGATGAGCATGAATCAGGAAAGTAACACCTCCCCCGTCACCAGCGAAAAGCTGCAAAAAGTCCTCGCGCGCGCCGGGTTCGGCTCGCGCCGAGAGATGGAAAAAGCCATCGCCGATGGCCGGGTACGGGTGAATAATCAGGTCGCGACACTAGGCGATCGCGTTGAGCTGCGTGACAAGGTCACCTTTGATGAGCGCCCGGTGACATTGCGGACTGAAGAAGAAACGCCGCGCCGCGTGATCATGTACAACAAGCCCGAAGGCGAGCTGTGCACGCGTAAAGACCCGGAAGGGCGTCGCACCGTGTTCGACCGCCTGCCGCGCTTGAAAGGCGAGCGTTGGATTGCCATTGGCCGGCTGGATATCAACACCAGTGGCCTATTGCTCTTTACCACCGACGGTGAGCTGGCCAACCAGCTGATGCATCCCTCCACCCAGGTCGAGCGCGAATACGCTGTGCGGGTGATGGGTGATGTGAAAAAAGAGCACCTCGTCGCCATGGTCGACGGGGTCATGCTGGAAGACGGCCCTGCGCGCTTTACTGATGTGCAGGAGTTCGGCGGCGAAGGGATTAACACTTGGTTTCACGTGGTGATTCTAGAGGGCCGCAACCGCGAGGTGCGCCGGCTGTGGGAGTCGCAAGGGCTGACGGTGAGCCGCTTGAAGCGTGTGCGCTACGGCAACATCTTCCTTGATAAACGCGCCAAAGCGGGTGAATGGGTCGAGCTTTCGCAAGACGAAGTCGACGATATGGCCACCCTTGCCGGTTTGGAGTCACGCAAAGTGCCGGAATTGACCCCGGACGAGAAAAACCGCTGGAGTCGCGATAAGAATAAGCGTCGCCCGGTTCAGGCCATGCGCAAACCCGGTATGCCTAAAGCGACGCATAAAAATAAGCGTCGATAAGCGATAAAATAGAGAGAAAGGCGAAAAAAGCTTGCGGATGCCAAGTCGTATCCGTAAGATATGCATCCGTTCAGGCGGGTCGTTAGCTCAGTTGGTAGAGCAGTTGACTTTTAATCAATTGGTCGTAGGTTCGAATCCTACACGACCCACCAATCCTAAATGAGGTAAAACCGCTAGAAAGAGTTGTTAGTAGAGAAAGGTAGTTAGTAAAAAATTGTAAGTAAAAAGGGTCGTTAGCTCAGTTGGTAGAGCAGTTGACTTTTAATCAATTGGTCGTAGGTTCGAATCCTACACGACCCACCAAATTCAACGCCCTTGGCAGTTCGCTGTCAGGGGCGTTTTGCTGTGGGCGCGGACATTGCAGTGCGATTACGCACATGCGTACGACAATTGCCCTTGCAGCAGGCAACATTTTGCTAGCAAAATGGTCAAATGCTTTGAAACGATCAGGCCAGCCACCGCGAGAGACGCAACGGCTTGCCGTTTAGGCGCAGTGCGTGCGGAGTGCATACGCTGCGGTCGATGTTCAACAGGGGGATTCCCTGTTTGTCACAGTGGTAGACACAATGACGATTATGACTTCTCAAGCGGAGCTCGATACGCAGCTCCCTAGTGCATACTGCCCCACGCAGATTCCCGCGGAAGATCAGGCGCGTGTTGAAGAGATCAAGCGCTTGCTAAAAGCGCACAACGCCGTGCTAGTAGCGCACTATTATACCGACGATGCCATTCAGCAGCTGGCCGAAGAGACTGGCGGGTGTGTGGCGGATTCTCTCGAAATGGCACGCTTTGGTGCGCGCCATGACGCCACTACCTTGGTGGTCGCGGGTGTGCGCTTTATGGGTGAAACGGCCAAGGTTCTCTCACCGGAAAAACGCGTGTTGATGCCGACGCTCGAAGCGACCTGCTCGCTGGATATCGGCTGCCCGGCGGATGAATTCAGCGCCTTTTGTGATCAGCACCCTGACCGTACCGTGGTGGTTTACGCCAATACCTCGGCGGCGGTTAAAGCGCGTGCGGATTGGGTAGTGACCTCTTCCATTGCGGTGGACGTGATCGAGCATTTACAAGCGAAAGGCGAGAAAATTCTGTGGGCGCCGGATAAGCACTTAGGTGGTTATATCCAGAAAAAAACCGGCGCCGACATGCTGATGTGGGATGGGGCTTGCATCGTTCACGAAGAATTTAAAGCCAAAGGGGTTGAAGATTTAAAGCGCCTTTACCCGGATGCAGCAGTGCTCGTTCACCCCGAGTCGCCCGAGCCAGTGGTTCAGCTTGCCGATGTGGCAGGCTCAACCTCGCAGCTGATTAAGGCCGCGCAGACGCTGCCCAACGATAAGCTGATCGTGGCCACCGACCGCGGTATCTTCTTTAAAATGCAGCAAGCGGTGCCGGAGAAGACGCTGTTTGAGGCCCCCACCGCGGGCAACGGGGCAACTTGTCGAAGCTGTGCACACTGCCCGTGGATGGCGATGAACGCCTTGGACAATCTCGCTGGCTCGCTACGCGAAGGCACCGGTGAAGTGTTTGTCGATGAGGCGTTACGCCAGCAAGCGCTCAAGCCGCTGGAGCGGATGCTGAACTTTCAGCGCTAACCGTAAATTGCGTGCCTACGTTTGCGATTCCCGCCCGTTAAAACTTGTCCAGCGCCTCGCGGTATTCAATAAATGCCTCGCGGCGCTGCTCAATGCGCCCCAACACGCGCGTGTCGTTTTCTTGCTCGGCGGCATCGCGTGCGATATCCAACTGACGAATACCGCGGTCCACTCGACCGGTGAGTTGTAAATATTCGGCGCGGGCTAAATGCCCCCAACCATTGTGCTGGCTTCGTCCGGCGGCTTCAGCCAGGAGATTGAAAGCTTGGGGGGACTCTGGGTGCTCGGCGGCGATGTCGCGAAGCAAGTCAAACGCTGCAGACGGGTCGCGCTGCAGCTGGGCTTCGGCAAGAATGAGCTGCGCCGGTAGATAACCCGGCATCAAGCGAAGCAGGCGCTGGCTGCGCTCGATGGCATCCTCAAAACGACGTGTTTCTAGGGCAACTTGGGCGGCAGAGGCGGGTAGGGCGCTATAATCCGGGTGTGCGCGCGCGAGTCGGTCGAGTGTTTGCAGCGCCTCATCGATGTGCCCGTTACGAGCGGCAATGAGTGCCTCAAGATAGTCGAGTGCTGCCTCTTCGGCGTTTTCTTGACGCAAGCGCGTAACGGCTTGCAACGGGTCGTTAGCGTGAATGTGTAAAAGCGCACGGCCGCGCATCATGTCATAGAGCGTATCGCTATGGCGCGAATCGGTCACGTCAAGTTGCGCGGCACGGGCCTGTGTATCGCTTAAGCGGTTTTCGCTGATGGGGTGGGTAAGCAGAAACTCGGGCGGGGTGCCGCCTTGAAGCCTTGCCATGCGTTGCATTTCGCGAAACATCTGCACCATCGCATCGGGGTCGTACCCTGCCGCCGCAAGTGCTTGTAGGCCGACGTGGTCGGCTTCCTCTTCGTAACGCCGCGAGTAGGTAAGCTGATCTTGCAAAAGTGCTGCCTGCGACCCCATCGCCGCCGCAATACCCGCATCGCCCGCGCCACTGGCAGCGATTATCATGCCCGCGAGCATGGCCGCCATGGCGGGGATTTGCGTCTGCTCGGCGCGGGCTGTGCCACGCGCGTAGTGGCGCTGGGCGATATGGCCGAGCTCATGGGCGATCACCGAGGCAAAGGCGCCTTCATCTTCAGCAAAGGCGAATAGCCCTGCATTGACGCCAATCACTCCGCCCGGCACGGCAAACGCATTCAGCGAGGGACTATCGACCATGACCGTGACCGTATCAATGCCGTTAATATGGCTGTGCGGGGCTAAACGCGCGACTAAGCGATCAAGGTAGTGATGGACGATTGGATCCTGCCATTGCGGCGCTTGAGCGCGGAACTGCCTCAACCAAGCGCGGCCTAAGCGAGTCTCCTCGCTGGTTGCTGTTGATGAAACGGTGCTTAATGTAGGCAGCTGATGGTCGCCTGATTGATAGACACCCTGTGCCGCGCCGCCTGTGCTGTAAAATAGCGTACTGGCTGTCAGAGCAGCGGCACAAAGCCACCCGTAGCGAGCGAGACGAAGACGTGGCATAGCATCCTCTTGCATGATGGTAAGCGGCGGGGTTACGTCAGCCGTATTGACGACGGCGTAGCCAACGCTGTGACATTGATTCACGGTGAGAAGTGCCGTTAAATCGTAACCGTTTGGCGTTGGGTGTTGATGTCTCGCATCATGCCACATAAATGCACCATATAGCGGGGTTGGGAATGTCGAAAGAGACGATGACGGATTCACGTAGTATCGGCGAGCCAGATGCGCTGTTGGACGCGAGCGGTTTGCACTGCCCGCTACCGCTGCTCAAAGCAAAACAAAGCTTGGCCTCGTTAGAAAAAGGCAAGCTGCTTGAGGTGCGCGCAACCGATGCCGGGTCATGGCGCGATATGGCATCATTCACTGAGCAAAGTGAGCACACGTTAGAGGCACGAGAGGAGCGTGAAGGCATCTATTATTATTGGATTCGTAAGGCTGGGGTGAGTGCGTCATGACCATGCGCACCATCTTTAAAAGTTGGATAGAGCGCTATTTTTCTGATGAGGAAGCGATCATCCTGCTGCTGGTATTGGTCGCAGGTTTTGCGGCCATTATCTGGCTTGGTCGCATGTTGGCCCCATTTTTTACCGCGCTGATTATTGCCTTTTTGTTGCAGGGAGCGGTAAGCGCGTTAACGCGCCGACGTGTGCCGCATCTGTTAGCCGTAGTGATCGTCTTCTTGGCTTTTGTTAGTGTCTTATTGACCTTGGCGTTCATTCTCATGCCATTAATTTGGAACCAGCTGGTGGGGCTGGTGCAAGAAACGCCCAGAATGTTTGCCAGTGGCCAGGATTGGTTGGATGCGCTTCAGTCGCGCTACCCTAACTTGATCACGCCGGATCAAATGCAGAGCTGGATTGGCGTTGCCAGCCGAGAAATCAGCCAACTAGGGCAGCGGGCATTAACGCTTTCGCTGGCGTCGCTTGGCAACATCATGGCGCTGATCATCTACCTTGTTTTAGTGCCCATTTTGGTTTTTTTCATGCTCAAGGATCGCGATAAGTTGGTGGGATTTATCCTGTCATTGCTGCCGCAAAAGCGCGATTTAATGACGCGCATTTGGCACGAAATGGATGCACAAATTGCCAATTATATTCGCGGTAAGTTCATTGAAATTATTATCGTGGGCTCGGTTGCGTTTTTTACTTTTGCCTATTTTAGATTGCCGTATTCAGCGCTTTTAGCGGTGTTGGTCGGGTTTTCCGTGCTTGTGCCCTATATCGGCGCGGCGGTAGCCACGCTTCCGGTGGCGGCGGTGGCAGGCTTTCACTTCGGTATCAGTGATGAGTTTGTTTATGTGTTGATTGCCTACGGTGTCATTCAGGCGCTTGACGGTAATGTGCTATCGCCGGTTCTGTTTTCGGAAACGAACAATATTCACCCGGTCTCCATTATTGTCGCTGTGCTGTTTTTTGGCGGTATTTGGGGTTTTTGGGGCATCTTCTTCGCCATTCCGCTGGCAACGCTGCTTAAAGCGCTGGTACATGCGTGGCCGCGTGGGTTGCGTAGTCAAGGTGAAGGGCGGGGAAAAAGTATGCCTCAGCGTGTTAAAGAGGATGAGACCGCAGCGCTTTAGCGCGGTCAACGTGCGGATGCTGTTACACGTTGACCGCTGAGGGCATAAAGGGCCGCGTGCCCGGTGTCTAAGTGGTCAGTTGTTGAGCGCTTTCGCCGCGTCTAACACCTCATCCACGTGGCCAGGGACTTTGACGCCTCGCCACTCTTGCGCGAGGTTGCCGTCGGTGTCGAGCAAAAACGTGCTGCGCTCGATGCCAAGATGCTCTTTGCCGTACATCTTTTTGCGTTTGATCACGTCAAATAGCTGGCAGACGGTTTCGTCTTTGTCGGAAATCAGGGCAAAGTTGAAATCTTGCTTGGCTTTAAAGTTCTCTTGGGCACGAATGCCATCTCGCGAGACGCCAATAATCACGGTGTTAGCGGCGTCAAATTGCGGTTTGCGGTCGCGAAAATCGCCGCCTTCCGTGGTGCAACCAGGGGTGCTAGCTTTTGGGTAGAAATACACCACGACCTGCTGCCCACGTAGCGCGGATAGCGTAACGGTTTTATCGCCGGTAGCGGGAGCAGAAAAATCAGGGACGGGTTGGCCAATTTCAACGCTCATAGTGGACTCCTCATTAAGGTTAAAGACCGTATGATTACACGCAAGCAGCGCTACGCTGTCAAAAATAACCACCTAAAACATCACGTACGCTTGGACGTAATAGACGCGCGCCAGTGAAATATGCCTACGTCGGCCGCTTTGCGCTGTACAGGGTCGAGCCGCCTGAGTACCATTTGCACTTATTGTTCACCGCACGCGGTGAGCGCATACCCTTATTTGACGTTGAGGAAGAAACGGATGATCACAGGCAGCATTGTCGCCCTAGCGACGCCGATGAAGGTCAATGGCGACATCGACTGGGAGGCGCTTCGTCGTCTGGTGAACTTCCACCTTGAAAACGGTACCGATGGCATTGTGGCCGCGGGGACTACCGGCGAGCCGACGACCATGTCATTCGCCGAGCACTTTGACGTGATTCGAAGCGTCGTGGAAGAAGTCAATGGGCGTATCCCGGTGATTGCCGGTACCGGCGCCAACGCCACTTCCGAAGCGGTGGAGTTAGCGCGTTACGCCTCAGAAGTGGGCGCGGATTACTGCCTCTCGGTGTGCCCGTACTACAATAAGCCGACCCAAGAAGGCTTGTATCAGCACTTCAAAGCCGTCGCCGAAGGCAGCAAACTGCCGGTCATTTTGTATAACGTGCCGGGCCGTACGTGCTCAGACCTTTATAACGAGACCGTTGTTCGTTTGGCGGAAGTAGACAATATTATCGGCCTGAAAGATGCCACCGGTAACTTGGAGCGCGCTGAAGACTTGATTAGCCGCGTGAAGGGTAGCGGTTTTATGCTTTATTCCGGTGACGACGCCACCGCCTGCGATTTCATGCTGATGGGCGGCCACGGCGATATTTCGGTGACGGCCAATGTCGCTCCTAAAGCGATGCATGATTTGTGCGCTGCCGCAGTGGCCGGGGATGCCGATAAAGCGCACCAGATCAACACCCGCCTTATGCCGCTGCACACCAACTTGGGCATTGAGTCCAACCCAATTCCGGTGAAATGGGCGCTCAATCGCATGGGCTACGCCGATGCCGGCATCCGCTTGCCGCTGACGTGGTTGTCTGAAAAGTATCACGCCACCGTGAGCGAGGCGCTGCAGCTTGCCGGTGTGGTTGAGGAGTAATCCTGTCGAGGCGTTCACGTTGGCTTGGTGCTAAAGCGTGTGCCTGGCCTCCATTTTTTGAATACTAAGGTGGCTTGATGAGTTCTGCGCTTAAAATCTCGGCGTTTAAAATCCCCGCGCTTAAATGGGTCCCGCTGGCTCTGGTATCGGCGATGGCGCTGTCAGGCTGCGCGCGTGAAGGCTTCTATGATGATCGCAACCTCGATTATGTCGATGTCGAGCCGGGATCCCCGCTGAACCTGCCCGATACCCGGAACGCCCAGCGCTACGGTGATGTGCTGCCGGTGCCCGAGGTCGCGAGCCCATCGCGTTTAAGTGAGCCCAGCGACGTGCGCCCACCGCAGCCGCTCACCCTTGCCGGCGGCATCGAGTCAGCGTTTGTTGAGTCGCGTGAAATTGACGGTCAGCGCTGGTTGGTGGTAGCGGCAGATGCGGGCACGGTTTGGCCACTGCTTGAGTCGTTTGTGCGCTCCCAGCCGGTTGATGTGACCCGTGTCAGTCCCTCGCAAGGGGTTATCAACCTGTCGCAGGGGCAAATCAGGCTGCAAAGCGCATTGCGTGCCGGGCACAGCGAAGTACGTTGTGAGCAACAAGGCACATCGCTTGCAAACTGCCTTAACGCGCTTGACGACTATCTCAGCGCGCGCGCCAGTACGGAGGGTACGCTGTCATCTTCGCTCAATGCCCAGCGCTATGCCGATCAAAAAGCGCTGGTGTTCCGCCAAAACGGTGAGCAGTGGGCGGTAAACATTCCGTATCAGGCCGACCGCGTTTGGGCAGAGCTCGACCATTTTCTGGCGTTGGATTTTGACGTTGAGGGCCAACGCGAGCTGATTGAAGCGCGCCCATCGGACTATGCCTTTGTGGTGGATTATACACCGCGCGAGCTGCGTGATTTCGGTTTGTGGACGCGAATGATGAACCCGCTAACTAATACCTCACCCTACCGGGTGCGCCTGGCGCTTGAACCCCGTGGCGAACAGGTTGTACTGCGTGCGGAAAATGCCGGCGAGCGCGTTCTCAGCGCCGAGCATCAGCGCGAGTTGTTAGAGCGCGTGGCTGGTTATTTACGTTAATTATTTCTCCTTCGACTCTCTCGGAGCCCCCATGGAAAAGCGCCAAGAACTTTATGCCGGTAAGGCAAAGTCTGTTTATACCACCGACGATCCTGATTTGCTGGTGCTCCAGTTTCGCGATGATACCAGTGCTTTCGATGGTAAAAAGAAAGAGGCGCTGGCAAGAAAAGGCTTGGTTAACAATGTCTTTAACGCCTTTATTATGGCGCGCCTAGAAGATGCTGGCATTCCGACTCACTTTGAGAAACGTCTCTCCAACACCGAAAGCCTGGTGAAGAAAATGAAGATGATCCCGGTGGAGTGCGTGGTGCGCAATATTGCCGCGGGTGGTCTAGTGAAACGTTTGGGCGTGGAGGAGGGCATGACCCTTACGCCGCCTACGTTTGAGCTGTTTTTGAAAAACGACGATAAGGGCGACCCGATGATCAACGAGTCGCTCGCTGAGACCTTTGGCTGGGCTAAGCCCGAGCAGCTAGCCAAAATGAAAGACCTGACCTTTAAGGTCAATCACGTGCTTAAGCAGCTATTCGCCGAAGGCGGGATGCTCTTGGTGGATTACAAGCTAGAATTTGGCATTTTCAACGGCCAGGTGTTCCTGGGCGATGAGTTTTCGCCCGATGGTTGTCGCCTGTGGGATGCCAACACGCGGGAAAAAATGGACAAAGACCGCTTCCGCCAGGGGCTTGGCGGTGTGATTGAAGCTTACGAAGAAGTCGGTCGCCGTATCGGTATTACGTTCCCGGCATAAGCAAGCGGGCTTTCCGTTTTACACCGTTTCAATGGCCATGACCGCTAAGGTTGTGGCCATTTTGTTGTGAGTGGTGTTGCGCCATGCTTGGAACTTAACGTCCACGTCGCGCAGCCTGACACCGTAGACGCGTTGACTGTCGATATCTCGTTGGTATGCCGGGCGTGGGTCTTGGCTGAGCACTTGCGTAATCAGCGCTTGTAGCGAGTCGCGATCGTCGCGCTGCGACAACACGTTTAGCGCTTGTGGCTGAAAAATGACCTCAACGTTTGGCGGCGGTGCCGGTGCGAATCCGGCGCTGGCGTCAGGTTTGGCTTCTGCCCACGGCAGGTAAGGTTTGATATCCACCACTGGGGTGCCGCTTACCAAGTCGCAGCCGACAAAGATAAGGCGTACACCACACTGGGTATCAATGCGCTCAAGCGCGAGGAGAGAAAGCCCTAACCGGTTGGGCCGGTTAGGGCTGCGGCTGGCAAAAACCCCCACCTTACGGTTGCCGCCTAAGCGCGGTGGACGCACCAATGGGGTCCACGTGGGTGGGTTCTGGTGGAAAATAAAGCTGACCCAGAGATGGCTGACCGCTTCTAGCCCGCGCACGCTAAGCGGGTCATTGAAGGGCGCAACGAGCGTCAGCGTGGCACTTGCCGCAGGGGCAAGCCCAGGTTGGCGCGGCACGCCAAATTTATCCGGGTAGTCGCTATCGATGTAGCCAATCGGCGTGAGGGTGAAGTCCATTGCTACGTTCATTCCGTGGTTAAAGGATAAAGGCTTCAATGTAGGGTGGTGGAAATTAACCGTAAAGGGGTGTGAAGCGTGTGTCAGTATAGGGTAAGTTGGGCTTTTCTCTCGGATAGGCAAGAGATAGCGAGGCAATTATGACCGAAGCGTTAGCTCCGTCTTCTGCGACGGTTGCGCCGCGCGTCGTGTATCGACAAGCGCTGGCGCGCGACGGTGCCGATCAGGCCGAAGTGTTCTATCACGCGGTGATGCAAGGGGCCGCGAACCACTACTCGCTGACCGAGCGGCGCGCCTGGGCGAATGTCTTGCCGCGCGAAGCCTGCGCCTGGACGGCGCGGCATCCGCTTTACATGACCCTGGTGGCAACTTGCGATGGTCGTTGCGTGGGGTTTTTGGAGCTTGACATCAGCGGGGCGCGGGTCGAGACCCTATACGTTTGGCCGTCGCTTACCGGGCGTGGTATCGGCACCACCTTGCTGATCCACGCCGAACGGTTACTGTTAGAAGCCGGGTGCAGTGCAATTGAGATTGAGGCGAGTCTTGTGCTGTATGAGCGCTTAGAGCGTCGCGGCTGGCAAAACCTCGGTGAGCGTTGGGTGGAACGCGGTGGCGCGCAACTAAAGCGTTTTCACTTGCGTAAGCCGCTGCTCGCCGTGGAGACCTGACGCTTTAGTTCTCTCATTAGTTCTCTTAATAACGGCTTCAACAATTCTTCAAAACAATTCTTTAAATAACGGCTACCGCAAGGACTTTATGAAGCCTTCGTTGTCTCCGTTTAGGTAGAGTACGTGCGCGTGAGGCGCATGGAGAGGTCAATAGACGTAATATTCTTGGTGAGCGCGCCGCTTGAAATGCAGTCTACACCGGTGTCCGCAATCGCTTTCAGCGTCGTGGCGTTTATGTTGCCTGAGGCTTCTAAGGTGGCGCGGCCACTGCCTCGCTTGACGGCTTCGGTCAGTTCTTCCAAAGAAAAATTGTCCAGCATGATGACATCGGCACCGGCGTCAAGCGCCTGCTCTAGCTCGTCGAACGTCTCCACCTCTACCTCAACGGGGACGTCGCTTGCTAGCCTGCGCGCCTCCTTCACGGCGTTGGCAATGCTGCCGCACGCGGCAATGTGGTTTTCCTTAATTAAAAACGCATCCCATAGCCCAATACGGTGATTGTGGCCGCCACCGCAAGTGACGGCGTATTTTTGCGCCAAGCGCATATTGGGTAGCGTTTTGCGTGTATCGAGCAGACGCACGCCGGTATCGGCAATCAAGTCGACGGCGTGTCGCGTGGTGGTGGCGGTGCCCGAAAGCGTTTGCAGGACGTTAAGTGCCGCTCGCTCGCCAGTCAGCAAGCTTCTCGCCGGGCCTTTCAAGCGCAAAAAGCATTGATCAGCGGCTAAACGGTCGCCATCGGCGGCTTCCCACGTCAATATCACACGGCTGTCCAAACGACGGAAAATTTCATCCACCCAGGCAACGCCACAAAGCACAGCATTGTCACGGGTGATAACGTGTGCTTCTGCCCATTGGGATTCTGGAATTAGTTGAGCCGTAATATCGCCAGGCCCCACGTCTTCAGAGAGCAAGTGGGCGGCGTTAGCGCGGATCTCTTCGGCAAGGGCGGTATAGTAGTGCATAGAGCGAGTGAATTCCCTGAGCATGAATTGACGTATAACGCCATTATAGTGAAAGAACGCACGTCACGTCATAGGCGTTCAAAATAAGCAATAGGAGTATCGAGTGGCCAGCCCTTCACAAGACAGCGCTCTACAAGACGCGACGTGGTGGTTCAAGGCGCGGGTTGTGGACTCGCCTAACGCCGATGAGCGTCCCAATGGCGAAGTCTCGTTGGTCGTGCTGCACGCCATCAGTTTGCCCCCCGGTCAGTTTGGCGGTGAGGCCATTGAGGCGCTGTTCACCAATCGGCTGGCGCCTAATGATCACCCTTTTTTCGCCAGCATTGCATCGCTTCGTGTGTCGGCGCATTTTTTGATTCGCCGCGAGGGTGAATGCGTGCAGTTTGTGGATACCCAGCGCCGCGCGTGGCACGCCGGGCGCTCGCATTGGTGGGACGCGCGGCAAAAAAAAATGCGCCAAGCGCTCAACGACTTTTCGATTGGCATTGAGCTTGAAGGGGATGATGTGACGCCCTTCACCAAAGCGCAGTACGTAAGCTTGGCGCAGCTGATGAGCATATTAATGGCCCGCTATCCCGCGCTTGATCTCACGCGTATCACCAGCCATGCCAAGGTTGCGCCGCTGCGTAAGACCGACCCCGGCCCCGCGTTTGATTGGGCATACTTCCGTCAGCGGCTGATGAAAGCGCAACAAATGCACGCAGTAGACAATAAAACGGTAGTTTAACTACATCTGCGGTGTAAGTGGAGGTTTGTCATGTTGGCGTTAACAAATGCTTATGCTGCGGTGCATTATGCTGTTTTTGGTCGTATTTTGCGGTTTTTTGCAATTGGCAGCGCGACTACTTTGCGGTATCTTCAGCAATACAAAAGGCTAATTTTTACTAAAGTTATGTAGCTTAACTACATTCTTGATGCGCTAAGCGTTACTTAATGTCTTGAATGTAGAGAAATTTAACTCATCGGCCGCTGTGCCGGTGGTAATGGGATTGCGGCCATCGATGAAGGCTGCATGCCCAGGTCCCTAGCGGTTCGCGGGGGCCACTGTCATTTATCGTCATTCGGAGAGACCTCTATGAGTCTGGAGACAAGAGAAGATCTCGATCCGACCGAAACCACGGAGTGGCTAGAATCCCTGGAATCGGTACTGGATCGTGAGGGCGAAGAGCGCGCCCGCTACCTGATGACCCGCTTGGCGGATCGTATGCGCCGGGATGGTATGAAGGTGCCCTTCTCAGTGACAACCCCGCACCGCAATACGCTTCCCGTTCACCGTGAAGCGCCGATGCCGGGCGACTTGTTTATGGAGCGTCGTATTCGCTCCTTAATTCGCTACAACGCGATTGCGCAGGTTATTCGTAACAACCGTGCTAAGCCCGGTCTAGGTGGACACATTGCTAGCTTCATGTCCTCCGCGACGCTTTACGATGTCGGCTTTAACCACTTTTTCCGCGCGCCCAACGGCGATTTCGGAGGTGACCTAGTTTACATTCAGGGGCACGTGGCGCCCGGTATCTACGCGCGCTCGTTCTTGGAAGGTCGTCTCAACGAAGAACAGATGGATAAATTCCGTCAGGAAGTTGATGGTGATGGTCTTTCGTCTTACCCCCACCCGTGGTTGATGCCGGATTACTGGCAGTTCCCCACGGTGTCCATGGGCTTGGGGCCGATCATGGCGATCTACCAAGCTCACGTGATGAAGTATCTGCATTCGCGTGAAATGAAGGACATGCACGATCGCAAGATCTGGTGCTTCATGGGCGACGGTGAATGCGACGAGCCGGAATCCCTCGGCGCGATTTCGCTGGCCGGGCGCGAGAACCTCGACAACCTGATCTTCGTGATCAACTGCAATCTCCAGCGCTTGGACGGCCCAGTGCGCGGCAACGGCCGAATCATGGACGAATTGGAAGGCGTCTTCCGCGGCGCGGGCTGGAACGTGTTGAAGGTTGTCTGGGGCCGCCATTGGGATCCGTTGTTCGAGCAAGACAAAAAAGGTGTGCTACAAAAGCGCATGGATGAAGCGGTCGACGGCGAGTACCAGAATTACAAAGCCAACGGCGGTGGCTATACCCGTGAGCATTTCTTCGGCAAATACCCCGAAACCGAAGCAATGGTCAAGAATATGTCCGACGAGGATATTTGGAAGCTCAACCGTGGTGGTCACGACCCGTTCAAGGTCTATGCGGCTTATCACGAAGCAGTTAACAACGCCGCGGGCAAGCCAACGGTCATTTTGGCGCATACCATCAAAGGCTACGGGATGGGGAGCGGCGATGGCGAAGCCGCCAACGAAGCGCACCAGGTCAAGAGCATGGAGCATGAAGCGCTGAAGACATTCCGTGACCGCTTCGGTATTCCGCTCACCGACGAGCAGCTCAAAGAAGTGCCTTATTACAAGCCGGATGATGACTCTCCCGAGCTTAAATACATGCACCTGCAGCGCGAACGCCTTGGTGGCTACCTGCCTCAGCGCCGCGCGGATTTTGAGCCATTGTCGATCCCGGCATTGGAAGATAAAACCTTTGCCTCGCAGATGGGCGGCTCCAAAGGGCGTGAAGTTTCCACCACCATGGCTTTTGTGCGGATTCTTAATGGCCTGGTGAAAGACAAGAACATCGGCAAGCAAGTGGTGCCTATCATTCCCGATGAGGCGCGCACTTTTGGCATGGAAGGCATGTTCCGCCAGCTCGGTATCTACACCTCAGAGGGGCAGAAATACGAGCCGGTCGATAAAGGCCAGATCATGTTCTACCGCGAGGATAAGCAGGGCCAGATCCTCGAAGAAGGCATCAGTGAAGCCGGGGCGATGTCGGCGTGGATTGCCGCGGCGACTTCCTATAGCAATCACAGCTTGCCGCTTTTGCCGTTCTATGTGTACTACTCAATGTTTGGCTTCCAGCGTATTGGTGATCTCGCGTGGGCGGCGGGCGATCTGCAAGCGCGCGGCTTTATGGTCGGCGGCACCGCCGGGCGCACCACGCTCAACGGTGAAGGCTTGCAGCACCAAGATGGCCATAGCCTAATTCAGGCCTCCACCATCCCCAACTGCCGTAGCTACGACCCGACGTACGGCCATGAAGTGGCGGTCATCGTACAGGACGGTTTGAAGCGCATGTTCACCGAGAAGGAGAACTGCTTCTACTACCTGACCGTGATGAACGAGAACTACGAACATCCGGCTCTCGACGATGTGCCTGCCGACGATATCGTTAAAGGCATGTATCTGCTGCGCGAAACGAAAGGTAAAAAAGGTCGCGTTCAGCTGATGGGTTCGGGCACCATTCTGCGCGAAGTTGAAGCGGCGGCTGAGCTTCTGGAGAACGATTGGGGTGTGGGCGCCGATATTTGGAGTGTGCCTAGCTTTAACGAGTTGCGTCGCGAAGCGCTGCTGATTGAGCGTACCGCCTTCTTAAATCCTGACGATGAGGCACCTAAGCCGCACGTTACCCAGTGCTTGGAAGGCCGCGACGGTCCGGCGATTGCCGCTACCGACTACATGAAGCTCTACGCGGATCAGGTGCGCGCGTGGGTGCCCACCGACTACAGCGTGCTGGGTACCGATGGCTTTGGCCGTTCGGATACCCGCGAGAAGCTGCGCTACTTCTTTGAAGTGGACCGCTACTTCGTCACCGTCGCGGCGCTGAAAGCGCTGGCGGACCGTGGCGATATCGAGCGCAAGCGAGTGGGTGAGGCGTTGAAAAAGTATGCCATCGACCCAGCCAAGCCTAACCCGCTGACCAGTTGATCCTGGCCCGCGGGGTGCCCGCGGGCTTGTGACAAGTTGAGAGGAGCGCGACCTTGAGTAGCGAAATCATCAAAGTCCCTGATATCGGCGGTGACACCGATGTCGAAATCATCGAGATTGCGGTGTCGGAAGGCGACGTCATCAAGGCGGAAGATACCTTGATCACGCTGGAATCCGACAAGGCCAGTATGGATGTCCCGGCGCCTAAGGGCGGCAAAATCACTAAGGTGCTGGTCAAAGAGGGTGATACCGTCTCGGAAGGCGACGACATCGTCGAGATCGAAGCCGAAGGCGGCGGTGAGAGCGAGGAAGCCTTGGACGAGCCTAAGGCGGAATCACAACCCGACGCCTCGCCTGCGGAAAAGCCGACCTCAGAAAAGTCGTCATCGCAAAAGCAAGAGGCGCCGAAAAAGGCCACCGGCGGCGGTAAGCAGACTGTGGATATTAAAGTCCCGGACCTTGGCGGCTCAGAAGACGTCGAGATTATCGAGGTGGCCGTCAGCAACGGCGACGAGGTTAACGCGGAAGATACGTTGATCACGCTGGAGTCCGACAAAGCCTCGATGGACGTGCCCAGCCCTCACTCGGGCAAGATTGTGGCGTTCACGGTCAAAGAAGGTGATACCGTCTCCGAAGGTGACGTAATCGGCCAGATGGAAATTGCCGGTGAAGGCGGCGGCGACGCAGAAGACATGGCAGACGCACAGACGTCCAGCCACGCCAGCAGCGAACCACAAGCAGCGGCTGAGCAGGATGCCGAGCCGGAAGCAGTCGCCAGCGGCGAGCCGGAACGCAAAGAAATTCGCGTGCCGGATCTCTCTGGCTCATCGGACGTGCCAATTATCGAAATCGGCGTGGCCGCAGGGGATGAGGTCAACGAAGAAGATCCGTTGATTACGCTGGAGTCCGATAAGGCGTCGATGGATGTGCCAAGCCCCTATAAAGGCAAACTTCTGGAGCTTACGGTAAAAGAAGGTGACACCGTCTCGGAAGGCGATGTGATTGGCTATATCGAAGTGGCAGGGGCCAAGAAAGCGGCGCCGAAAAAGTCGACAGAAAAGCCGGTCTCGTCGGGTGAATCTTCGCCACAGAAAGCGTCAGCCCCGGCAACAAGCAGTGGCGGCACACCGAGCCCCGAAGCGCAGATGGCATCCCATAAGCCGCGTGATGGTAAGTTGGTGCACGCAGGCCCTGCGGTAAGGATGCTAGCCCGCGAGCTGGGCGTCGATCTTGCGCTGGTCAAGCCGAGCGGTCCTAAGGAGCGTGTGCTAAAAGAGGACGTGCAAAACTACGTCAAGCAGGCGCTGGCCAACAAAGGCAGCGCGCAGGCAGCAGCTCCTGCGGCAGCGGCGAGCGGTGACGGCATTCCGCCGGTCCCGCAAGTCGACTTCAGCCAGTTTGGTGAGGTCGAAGAGAAGCCAATGGGGCGCTTGCTCAAAATGGGCGCGACCAATCTGCATCGCAGCTGGCTCAACGTGCCGCACGTCACGCAGTTTGACGAAGCGGACATCACCGAGCTTGAAGCCTTCCGCAAGTCGATGAAGGCCGAAGCCGAAGCGCAAGGGGCCAAGCTCACACCGCTGCCGTTTTTGGTCAAAGCATGTGCTTTTGCGCTGCGTAAGTTCCCGCAGTTTAACGTCAGCTTAAAAGGCGACGGCGAAACAATGGTGTGGAAGAAATATGTCCATATCGGTGTTGCCGTGGATACGCCGGAAGGGTTGATGGTGCCGGTGGTGCGCGACGCGGATAAGAAGTCCTTGATCGAGATCGCCAAGGATATGGCCGAACTGGGCAAAAAAGCGCAGAGCAAAAAGCTGAAGCGTGATGAGATGACCGGTGGCTGTTTCACCATTTCGAGCCTTGGCTCTATTGGCGGTACAGCGTTTACGCCGATCGTCAACGCACCGGAAGTGGCAATCTTGGGCGTGTCGAAATCGCAGATGAAACCAATATGGGATGGCGCTGAGTTCCAGCCGCGCTTAATGATGCCGCTGTCGCTTTCTTATGACCACCGTGCCATTAACGGCGCCGATGCGGCGCGCTTTACCGCCTTCTTGGCCGATGCGTTGACCGATATCCGGCGCTTGCTGCTGTAGACTTGGCACTCTGCTTGTAGACGCGGTCCTGAGTCTGCATGCCAAAGCACGACCCCCAACGGCGCCTTCGGGCGTCGTTGGAGTTTTATGCGTACCCACACACGACCAAAGCGTTACGACCAAAGTGCAGCGTTAGTAATAGAGTGCTGTTTTTGAAGTGTAAAAGGCGATAAAAAGTATCACTCTCAGGCTTTTGGAGAGTTGTGTCGCTTCATTGGCGCGGGTATTGTCGTGAATCTTATTTTTTATTTGTCATTCAAGGAGCAGTGCCATGCGTTTGATCCTGTTAGGCGCCCCGGGCGCAGGCAAGGGGACTCAGGCTCAATTTATTTGCGAGCAGTACAACATCCCGCAAATTTCCACTGGGGACATGCTACGTACAGCGATTAAAGAGGGCAGTGAGCTTGGCCTCAAGGTCAAGGAGATCATGAATACGGGTGGCCTCGTCTCTGACGATATTATTATCGACCTAGTGAAAGAGCGTATCAGCCAGCCGGATTGTGATAATGGCTTCCTGTTTGATGGTTTCCCGCGCACCATTCCGCAGGCGGATGCCATGAAAGAGGCGGGCGTTAAACTGGACCATGTGCTAGAAATCGCCGTCCCGGATGAGGAGATTGTCAATCGTCTCGCGGGCCGTCGTGTCCACCCGGCATCGGGTCGCGTCTACCATGTGGAGTACAATCCGCCCAAAGAGCCGGGCAAAGATGATGTGACTGGCGAATCGCTGATTCAGCGCGACGATGATCAAGAATCGACCGTGCGTAACCGCCTAGCGGTTTACCATGAGCAGACCGCCCCGTTGGTTGATTACTACCAGCAGTGGGCAAAAGAGGATCCTGAGGCTGCGCCTAAGTATCATCGCGTGGAAGGGGTTGGTAACGTGGACGATATCACGCGCCAAGTGAAAGAAGCCCTCAGCTCGTAAGTGGCGATGCGCTCATCGTGATAAAATGCAGTTGATGATGGCCCGCCGCGTGCGGGCCATCGTCGTTTAGGGATGGCATGGGTATAATCTCGGCGTTAACTGGCTTTCACGTAGGTTCACTATATGTCGCTACACCTGTTGGCGTTAGACGCCTCTTCCAGTGCATGCTCGGCGGCGCTGCTGCGTCGTGACGGAGCGCGCGAAACCTGCCTTACGCGCTTTGAAATGACACCGCGCGCCCATACCCGGCGGCTAATGCCGATGGTGGATGACGTGCTTGCCGACGGTGGCGTGACGCCCGCCCAGCTGGATGCCGTCGCGTTTGGCCGTGGGCCGGGGTCTTTTACCGGTCTTCGTATTGCGGCGGGAACCGCACAGGGCTTGGCTTTTGGCTTGGATTGCCCGCTCATCGGTATTTCGACGTTGGAAGCATTAGCGCT
Source organism: Vreelandella vilamensis (assembly GCF_031451755.1). Lineage (NCBI taxonomy): Bacteria > Pseudomonadati > Pseudomonadota > Gammaproteobacteria > Oceanospirillales > Halomonadaceae > Vreelandella > Vreelandella vilamensis. Next base: position 117,512 of record NZ_JARWAN010000001.1, read on the forward strand.
GCAGGCTCACCGTCGTTTTCACTACCGCTATATCGTGACGGCGATTGATGCCCGAATGGGAGAAATATACGCCGCAGCGTGGCACTGCGCCGATGACCGTGTCACGGCACAAAGCAACGAAGCGGTGCTACCGCCTGCGCGCTTGTTACTGCCCCGCCAAGATACGGATTGGGCGGGGGTGGGCTCAGGCTTTGCCCTTTGGGAGCAGTTTGCCGCCGAAGTGCAGGTGGCGATGTCGCAGCACCTTAGCGACATAGAGCCTCGCGCCGAAGAGATGGCGTGGCTGGCAGCGCGTGACTTTGACGCAGGCCTCGGGCAGGCAGCGTATGATGCCCAGCCGGTTTACTTACGGAATGAAGTGGCGTGGAAAAAGCCCGCATGAGGCACGACAAGATTCCTTTGCCGCCAGGGTTTGTCCTTGAGTCGCGAGAGAACGGCCTCGTGTTGGCAGCTGATGAGGCGCGCTACGGTAAGCCGCTATGGGTTGATTTTGTTGGCGGTAAAGCCGGTCACCGGCGTCGGTTCGGCGGTGGGCGCGGGCAGCTTGTGGCAAAAGCGTGTGGGTTGGCAAAAGGCGTGACCCCGAACGTGGTGGATGCCACGGCAGGGCTTGGCCGCGATGCGTTTGTGCTGGCAAGTTTAGGCACGCGAGTCCTCATGGTGGAGCGCGTGCCCGCGATTGCCGCCCTGTTAGCCGACGGGGTAGTTCGTGCGCGCAAGGAGCCGGAAACCGCGGGTATTGTGGCGCGTATGTCGCTGCACGTAGGTGATGCCGAGCGGGATCTTGCCGCTATCGTGGCAGAGGCTGATTTTACCCCACACGTGATTCACCTCGACCCGATGTTTCCCCATCGTGAGAAGTCGGCGTTGGTGAAAAAAGAGATGCGCCTATTTCGCGAGCTCGCTGGTGATGATAACGACGCCGGTATGCTTCTGCAGACGGCCCTATCAGTGGCGACCCATCGCGTCGTGGTCAAGCGTCCGCGCAAAGCACCTCCCATTGAGGGGCCAGCGCCGCAACATACTCTCGAAGGCAAAACCAGCCGCTATGATGTGTATGTGCATCGCTCGTTAAAGCGCTAGGTTCAGTGTTAGCCAATCTGAGTTAGGAGCCCCCACTGCATATGCGCCACCCCTGGCACGTCCACAATCAGTTTACGCTGTTGCCGGAGTCTAAGCGGTTTTTACCCGCGATGTTTGCCGAACTGACGCAGGCAAAGCACTATGTGTTTGTCGAGCTGTATCTTATGGAGTCAGGAACGCTGGCTAGTCGAGTCATCGATGCGTTGGTAAACGCGGCTCGTCGTGGGGTTTACGTGGCGCTTTTGTTGGACGGTTACGGTGCGATGGGGCTTTCAAATGCTGATCGCTGGCGTTTGCATGCGGGAGGTGTGGCGTTGCGCTTTTTTAACCCCTTGGGCTTTCACTCTTTAGCGCGGAATTTAAGCCGTGACCATCGCAAAATCATGTTAGTGGATGGCCAGGTGGCGTTTGTGGGCGGTTTTGGTGCCGTAGATGCGTTTCTTAACGCCTGGTATGAAATCGCCGTGCGTGCCGAAGGGCCGGTAGTGACGGATTGGGAGACGCTTTTTCGCCATCTCTGGTGCTCGCGCATGACGCGCGACTATGTAAGCGACAAGCCTGCCATGACACTTCCGCTATTGCGCGCCGATACGCAGCGCGCGAGGGGGGAGATGCGGGGGCGCGCGATGGATGGGCGCGGCTATCGCTATCAGGCCATTCGCCGTTCGTTGCACCAACGCGTGGATGGCACCGCAACGCGGTTATGGCTCTGCACGCCCTACTTTGTGCCCACGTTTACCCTGCGGCGTCGATTGGCCCGAGCCGCCCGGCGTGGTGTGGATGTGCGCTTGCTAGTACCCGGTGGCGAAAATGATCACCCAGGGGTGCGTTACGCGTCGCAGCGCTTTTATCATGCGCTGCTGAAAGCGGGCGTGCGCATTTTCGAGTTTCAGCCGAGTTTTATCCATGCCAAATTTGTCTTGGCTGATAACTGGAGCAGCATTGGCTCGTGCAATTTCGATCACTGGAACTTGCACTGGAACTTAGAAGCCAATCAAGAAGTTGACGATCCGCAGTTTGCACAGGAAGTGCGCGAGTTGTTTGAACGTAATTTTGCCACCAGTGATGAAGTGGATGCCACCGCGTGGGCGGCCCGACCCTGGAGACAGCGTGCCAGAGAGTGGTTATACGGCACGCTTGATAGCATGGTGACCCGTCTCAAATAATGAGGTTAACGTTTTTTGCCTTTGGCCGGGGTTTTCTTGCGGGGTTTGGGTTTAGGGGCTTCCGGCGGCACACGATAGTGCAAGTAAAGGTCGAGAAGCAGTTCAGGAAGTTGAACGACGAGGGCCTCTTGACGGGGACTGTCGCTTGTCAATTCCGCCATATCGGGCTCATCATCAAATAGGCCTGAGAGCAGCATAAACGGCAGTAAAAGCGTGGCGGCGGCTTCTTCGTCGTCAGCAAACCAAGCGTCTTCATCGCAAAAGACGCCTTCCATGAACCCCGCGCACCAGTCGCTAATGGGGGTTTCTTCGGCGGGAAGGCCGTCGAGCGTTAGCTCAAACGGAAGCTCCGGCAGCCCACCCTGCTCAAGCACGGCCATGGCGTTGTCACGGAGAGCAACCAGCAAGCTGATGATCTCGTTGCGTTCGATATCACTGGCATAACGCGGCTCGCCCTGAAAGAGCTCGGCTAGCCACTCAGTCGCGGGGAGTTCACTAGGCGCCACCGCTAGCGCAACCATAAAACCATGGGCTGAAATCAAATCAAGGGCGTCGTCATCGACCCGCTCAGAGTCGAGAAAGTCATCCAGGCGATCAAGCTGTTCGTCGTCGAGTAGCGGCTGTGGGGGCGTCGCGTCTGGGGCGTTGTCGCGCGGTGACATACAGAGCCTCTAGCAGAAAAATCAAAAGGGAGAATGTGAGCAGTCTATCATTAAACGGCGGTCTTCAAACCCAAGCGGCGCCACTTCCTACTTGGCCTGAAGGCGAGTTAGTCGCGCTAGACGAGTCGGCGCTTATTGATGCCGCCAATACCCGAGTGGAGCAAGCCTGGCAGCGTTGTTGCGAGGTGTACCCGGCGTTGCCGCCACCCAAAGTGTGGTTTGACCTGAAAGGCGCTTCAGCCGGGCAGGCGCATCTAGGCCGTGGTGGGTTGCGCTTTAACCCGGTGCTGCTCAGTGAGAACCGTCGTGCATTTTTTGATCAGGTGATTCCTCACGAAATGGCGCATTGGCTGGTCTTTCATCTTCAAGAAGGTCCTCACTTAAAGCCGCATGGCCGTGAATGGCAAACCATCATGCGTGGCCTTTTTGGCTTAGCGCCGGATGTGACCCACCGTTTCGATACTAAACGCTCACAACGAGCACCTTATCGTTATGCGTGTGCGTGTCGCCAACACGCCTTTACCGCACAGCGCCACGCACGCGTTCGCAGTGGGCGGCGTTATTATTGCCGTCAGTGTGCTCAGACCTTGGTCTATTGTGGCTGCGAGGCGCCCTGAAATATTACATAAGCCTTTGTTATTTAAATAAAAAATGTTAATACCAATGTCTAAAGGGAAGGGCGCGCTTGGGGGTTTATGCTAGTAAGACATTCATAATAATAGCGCCGGTGCAGTAAATAATAATACCGGCTACATTCCTATAGAGAGTGCATTTCCACGGACAGAGGCAATTTCATGAGCGAACAACAGAATGTCTATCCGGTGCGCGACGATATCGCCGCCAATACTTGGGCCGACGAGAAAACGTATGCGGCCATGTACCAGCGTTCGGTAGATGACCCGGAAGGCTTCTGGGCCGAGCAGGCAAAACGCCTTGACTGGATAAAAGCCCCAAACAAAATCAAAAACTCGTCGTTTGACCGGAACAACGTGGACATCCGGTGGTTTGAAGACGGCGAGTTGAACGTTGCCGTGAATTGCATCGATCGCCACCTTGAAAAGCGCGGCGACCAAACCGCGATCATTTGGGAAGGCGACGATCCGAACGACGCTAAGCATATTTCCTACCGTGAACTCTACGAGCGTACCAACCAGTTGGCCAACGCCCTTAAAGAGCTAGGCGTGAGCAAAGGCGATACCGTCACGCTTTACATGCCCATGATTCCTGAAGCAGCCATGGCCATGCTTGCCTGTGCGCGTATCGGTGCGGTGCATTCGGTCGTTTTCGGGGGCTTCTCGCCTGATGCCGTGGCCCAGCGTGTGATTGGTGCGAACTCTAAGCTCGTCATCACCGCTGATGAATCCGTGCGTGGTGGTAAACAAGTACCGCTAAAAGATAACGTGGATGCGGCGTTGACCCGTGACGGTACCGCCGTGTGCGAGAACGTATTGGTCGTAAAGCGTACCGGCGGCGATATCGAGTGGAAAGAAGGTCGCGATCTGTGGTTCGCCGATCTGGTCGATAAGCAGTCGACTGAGTGTGAACCCGAAGCGATGGGCGCAGAAGATCCGCTGTTTATTCTTTATACCTCTGGTTCTACCGGCGCGCCGAAAGGCCTTAAACATACGACAGGCGGTTATCTCACTTATGCCGCGATGACGCACCAGTATGTTTTTGACTATCAAGATGGCGAAGTTTTCTGGTGTACTGCCGATGTGGGTTGGGTAACCGGCCATAGCTACATTGTTTACGGCCCGCTCGCCAACGGCGCGACGACGCTCATGTTTGAGGGCGTGCCGAGCTACCCAAGCCATGGTCGAATGGGCGAGATTGTCGACAAGCATAACGTCAATATTCTGTATACCGCACCGACCGCCGTTCGTGCCTTGATGGCCCACGGCGACAATGTCATGGACTCAAGCAAGCGCGATTCGCTGCGCCTGCTGGGGTCGGTGGGCGAGCCGATCAACCCTGAGGCATGGGAATGGTTCTACCGCGTAATCGGCAACGAAAAGTGCCCGATTGTTGATACCTGGTGGCAAACCGAAACCGGCGGCATCATGATTGCGCCGTTGCCGGGCGCCACCCCGCTAAAGCCAGGCTCAGCGACCAAACCGTTTTTCGGTGTGAAGCCTGCGCTGGTGGATAATGAAGGCAACATGCTCGAAGGCGCGAGTGAAGGTAATTTGGTGATCCTTGATTCCTGGCCGGGTCAGGCCCGTTCTATTTGGGATGACCATGATCGTTTCGTACAGACATATTTCTCGACCTACGACAATATGTACTTCACCGGTGACGGTTGCCGTCGCGACGAAGACGGTTATTACTGGATCACCGGCCGTGTAGACGACGTTCTTAACGTTTCTGGTCACCGCATGGGCACGGCGGAGATCGAGTCGTCGCTGGTGGCACACGATGCGGTGGCTGAAGCTGCGGTGGTGGGTTACCCGCACGACATTAAAGGCCAGGGTATCTACATCTATGTCACCCTCAACGATGGCATTGACCCCACTGATGAGCTCAAAAAAGAGCTGACCAAATGGGTGCGTAAAGACATTGGCCCGATTGCCTCACCCGATGTGATTCAGTGGGCACCAGGGCTGCCGAAAACGCGCTCAGGCAAGATTATGCGCCGTATCTTGCGTAAAATTGCCGCCAATGAGTGTGACGGACTTGGGGATACCAGCACCTTGGCAGATCCCAGTGTCGTGGATGAGCTTATTGAACACCGCGTTAATCAGTGATTGTTAATGCTGAAATAACGTACGACTGCGCATTGTTTAGCAGTTAATACTGTGCCGGCTAACAAGCCGGCACAGTTGTTTTTGAGCTAGCGCAGTAAATGTGACAAATTGTCTACGCGAGGCTTGGGAATAGAGAAGGGCATGGGGTACCATGCTGCCAACGAATACGTTGCAAGCGTGTGGCTTAGCGTCGCGACGAGTAGCGTGTTGTGACTGCTGCATAAGAAACCGGAGGAATATCCATGGCAATTGCCCAGAAATTTATCGTCGCAGACGACCACCCCCTGTTTCGTGCTGCGTTGACACAAGCACTGCGTCAACTAGCCCCACAGACGGAAATTGTCGAAGCTGACACCATGGAAGCAACAACGGAGGTCGTTAATCGCCATCCTGACGCCGATTTAATTCTTCTGGATTTACATATGCCGGGCGCCCACGGGTTTTCCGGGTTAATTCAACTGCGCGGTCAAATGCCCGATATTCCCGTCGCGGTGGTATCTGGCAGCGACGAGCGCTACGTGGTGCGACGTGCGATTGATTATGGTGCCTCTGGCTTTATCCCCAAGTCTTCTTCGCTGCAGCTGATTGCGGAAGCGGTGGGTGAGATTTTAGACGGAGAAGTATGGCTGCCTGAAGCGCTAGCGGGCGTGCTTGAAGAAACCAACGAAGAAGAAACACGTTTTGCTGAGGCGATTGCATCGCTTACGCCGCAGCAGTTTCGCGTATTGAATATGCTCACCGAAGGGTTGTTGAACAAGCAAATTGCCTACGAGCTGAGTGTGTCTGAGGCAACCATTAAAGCGCACGTGACGGCAATTTTACGTAAGCTTGGCGTTCACTCTCGCACTCAGGCTGTCATTGCAGCGCAAAAGCTTGAAGTCGAGCCACCCAAGGTAGAGTCATAAGCGGCTTCAAACGCTGACTTTCACGTAACGGCTGCTTCCATGTAATGACTGTTTTTACGTAACGACTACTGTGCCGCCCGGTTTGCTTGCAGTGTGCGGGTAAGCAGGGCGCGCAGTGCCGCCGGGCGAACTGGCTTAAGTAGCAGCTGGTAACCGGTACGCTTTACCTCCTCCGCGACGGCTTCCGTCCTGTCGGCGGTGATCACAATTCCCGGCACTGTCCCTTCTAATCGCTCACTGAGTGCTTCTAACGCCATCAATCCGGTGACTTCGTTATCGAGGTGGTAGTCAGCCAAAATGGCGTCTGGGTCGCCGTCCATATTGCGCAAGATTGATTTAGCGCCGCCGATACTGGTAGCGGTAAACACTTCGCAGCCCCAGCCATTAAGCATGGCCGTCATGCCTTCCAGAATGAGGGTCTCGTTGTCGATGCAGACGATCCGTGTGCCAGCGAGTTTGTTGCTGGCGCGGCGTAATTTCGGCTCCTGTTCGGTCTCGCTTATCTCTTTGGCGGCAACAACGGGTACGCTGACGGAAAAGACAGTCCCTTTTCCTTCCCATGAGCGTACTTTGATCGGATGGTCGAGCACACGACTCATGCGATCAGCAATCGACAGTCCCAGCCCCAACCCCTTTTCGCTCTCTTTATGCCGCGATGTTTGGTCTAAACGGCGAAATTCCTGAAAGATTTCGGAAAGTTTGGATTCCGGAATCCCAGGGCCAGAATCCCACACCTCAATACTCAAACGCTCGCCATGGCGGCGGCACCCGAGCAGTACGCGGCCCTCTTGGGTGTAGCGCAACGCGTTGGAAAGGAAGTTTTGAATAATTCGGCGCAGCATTTGCGGGTCGGAATCGACCCACTGCTGAGTCGTGACGACGTCTAAATCCAACCCGCGATCATCCGCCATGACATCAAACTCCGCGCGCAGCGGTCGAAAAATATCGGCTAAGGCGAAATGGCTGCGTCGCGGAGTCAGGGCACCGGCATCGAGCTTAGAAATATCCAACAGCGTGCCCAGTAGCTCTTCAGCGGCTTGAAGCGAGTTATCGATATGGCCGATGGTGCGCTGATGCTTTGCCTCTTGCATATCGTGCAGCAGCGCCGAGGTGAACAGCCGCGCGGCGTTAAGCGGTTGCAGTAAGTCGTGGCTCGCTGCGGCTAAAAAGCGCGTTTTCGATGCGTTGGCATCTTCGGCTACCTGCTTGGCTTGGCGTAGTGCCTGCTCGGCCTCGGCGCGCACGCGGTTTTCCTGGCGTAGCGCCGCATTGGCTTCTGAAAGCTCTTGTGTGCGTTCGCGCACGCGTTCTTCCAAGGTTTCGTTGGTCTCTTTGAGTGCAATTTCGGCTTGGCGACGTTCGGTAATATCTTGGTAGAGGGCAAAAAAGCCAAGAATCGACTGGCTATCGCCAAAGTGCGGTGTATAGGTCACCAGCATATAGCGCATCGTCCCGTTTAAGCGCAGGGCCACTTCAAAGCTGACGCGCTCGCCTTGCAGGGTTTTTTCTACCCAGGGAGTGCGTTCTTCGGCCTGCTTCAGCGGCAAAACGTCTTCGTAACGTTTACCAATCACCGCGTTACGGTCGATGTTGAAGGCTTGCTCATAGGCCCGGTTAGTAAACAGGTAACGCCCCTCTTTATCAAAATAGGCGATCAATGCCGGGACGTTGTCGGTGTAAATACGGATATTGTTTTCCGAGCGAATTAACGCTTCTTCGATACGCTTTTGCTGGGTAATGTCTTGATATGTGTAGACAAAACCGCCGCCAGGCATGGGGTTGCCTTGTACTTCCAGTACGCTGCCATCTTGGCGGTAGCGTACGTAACGATGGGGTTGCCCATCGCGAATATTATCGAGCAATAGTTGTACGTGTTCTTCCGGGTCGCCGGGGCCGTATTCACCGTTGTGAGCGTTATAACGAAAAATACGATCCATCGGCGCGCCGACGCGAATCAGGTGATCAGGAAAGCGGAAAAGCTCCAAATAGCGTTGGTTCCATACCACTAAACGCAGGTTTTGATCGACGACGCTGATGCCTTGATTAATGTTCTCAATCGTGGCTTGTAACAGCGCGCGGTTAAACTCAAGCACCTGCGAGGCTTCGTCGACAATCGAGATAACATCGGAAATGCCGATGCCGCGGCCTTGAAGCGCTGAGTTGACCACGATACGGGCGGAGGATGCCCCGAGCACCGAAGCCAAGAAGCGCTCGGTAAACTGGATAACATCGATGGACGCGCGGGTGCTTTCTTCCAGCGGTTTACCATTGCGTCGCGCGTAGTCGTCAAAGGCGCGTTTCACTTGACCGGCGCCTAAAAAGCGCTCACACAGAACTTTTAAGTCGCCCACAGTAGTAGCGCCTGTCCACGGGCGATTGACCGATGTTTGGCGGGTCTCAACGCTATCGACAAACAAAGAAGCTTGAATGCGCTCGATCACGCGCTGCGAGGTCACCTGGGAAACAAAGATGTAGCAGAACAGATTGACGCCAAGAGAGAGCATCACGCCGTGGGTAAAACTGTCACCGAGATTAAGGCCAAACAGCGATGTCGGTGAAAGCCACGTTAAGCCGAGAGGGCCACCGTCAAACCAAGTGTTTGGTAGCACACCGGCGTTAATCATGGCGGGCATGAGCAGGCTATAGGCCCAGATGGCAAAGCCGATGTTCATGCCGGCAATAACCCCCAGGCGGTTGCCGCGCTTCCAGTAAAGGCCCCCGATAATAGCCGGTGCAAATTGTGCCGCAGCGGCAAAGGAAAGCATGCCGATAGAGGCCAGCGAGGAAAACCCGGCAATCAAATGATAGAAGCCGTATGCCATGGCGAGTACGGCAACAATGGTCAGCCGACGCGTGCGCAGCACCAAACGACCGTAGTCGCGGGCTTTAGTGTCAAACCAGCGTAAGCGAAATAGCGCCGGTATGACGATTTCGTTAGAGATCATAATCGACACGGCGACCGCTGCCACAATGACCATGCCGGTAGACGCGGAAAATCCGCCGATAAAGGTCAACAGCGTTAGCCACTCCTGACCTGAGGCCATGGCCAATGAGAGGACGTAACTGTCAGGCTCCACCGAGGTATCGGCGAACATCCATAACCCCGCCGCGGCCAGCGGAACGACGAAGAACGCGATCGCCACAAGGTAAAGCGGAAATAGCCAACGTGCTTTGCTGGCATCATCGGAATGCGTGTTTTCTACCACAGCGACATGGAATTGGCGCGGCAGGCAGAGAATCGCCAGCATCGCGAGTAGTGTTTGTGCCCAGAAACCTTGGCCGAAATCTTGGTTTGCCAGCTGACGCTGGAGCTTCAACTGGGTTTCGGCAAAGCCCATTAACTCGCCAAGTCCGCCAAACATTCCCCAGGTAACGAACGCCCCGAGCACGAGAAACGCCACCAATTTAACCAGCGATTCAAACGCCACGGCGTGAATCAGCCCTTCATGGTGCTCGGTGGCATCGGTATGGCGCGTGCCGAAAAGTATGGCAAAGACTGCCATGACAATGGCGATGTAAAATGCGGTATCGCCAAAAAGCGGTGTATGAGTGACATCAGTGGCATCGGTCAGCACGTTAAAAGAGGTGGAAACCGCTTTTAACTGTAAGGCGATATAGGGGAGGGTGCCGACAAGCGCAATAAGGCTAGCAAAGGCGGCAAGCGACTGGGCTTTGCCGTAGCGCGAGGCAATGAAGTCGGCAATGGAGGTGACATTTTGGTGCTTGGCGACACGGATCATTTTGGCCAGTACCGGCCAAAAGAGTAAGAAAGTAAGAATTGGGCCGACGAAGATACTGGCAAACGACCAGCCAGAGGTGGCAGCTTGTCCTACGGCTCCATAAAATGTCCACGACGTGCAATAAATCGCCAGCGCTAAGCTGTAGATAATCGGCCGACGACGGCTAGCGCCATAGAGTCGCGCCCGGCGATCACCGTACCATGCGATACCAAAGAGTATCGCAATGTATAAAAGCGATACTGTAACCAGTAGCCCACCATGAAACATAAGACGCTCCCGCGCAAAGCCTTAAAGCACCGCAGCTTGACCATTGCCACTTAAAAAGGCTCATTTTAGGGGAAATTGCCCTAAGCGTCAGCGCCAGGGGGCAAGGTTCGGGGGAGTCCAGGGCTTTGCCGTTGACATCCGATCACCCTGAGCTTGTCGAAGGGAGGCATCTCGCTAAGTGTGACGCTCTATCGATTGGTCAGCCTATCCTTCGGCCAACTCAGGATGCGCGGTTGATTTCCCGTTTAGTCCTCTGAATGGCAAATCGCTGAGTAAATACCGGAATCTTGGCGCAGCATGCGCATGGCATCGACATCACCCTCGCCGGTTTCACTGTCAAGTGGCATTAACTCGCGTGAACGGCAGTTGAGTACATACGCTTGCGGTGTGACTACATCGGTATGATAGCGCTCAAAGTGATAAAGCATGAATTCGGCCAAGACGGGAGTGCCCTCGCTTAAGCGCACACTGTCACGGTCGATTACGGTAAATTCCTTGATGATCGGAAAGGCAAAGGTCCAGGGGCGCCATACCGCACTGCTCGTCTGGGTGGAGACGATTTCCGCTGAGTCTGGAAGTTGTGCTTGCTTGTGGTCAAACCAAGAGTATTCGGTATAAACCTGGTAGCTAAGCATCCCCAAACCACCGAAAACCGGCACGATCCATTTAGGGAGCCGCTTGGCGCTTAAGGTGCGCAGTAGTAGGCCTATGCCTGCAGCGGCAAGGCCGGCAAAGACGGCGGCAATTAAGTGCCAGATCATACGTTATCCTTTAAAAAAGGGGGCTTTCTGAAAGCAATCGGGCCTCCCTAAGGAAGCCCGAAGCGTTACTCGACCGGACGTGACACATATACCGCGCCCGGCTTCTTTGTTGCCAGCATACTAATAAGAATTAGTGGTCGACGGCAACACCAGCACCTTTGGGATAGCGAACGCTTTCCACCAGGTCCTGAATCTCTTGCGGAGGCTCTTCAGTGACGCTGGCCACTGCGAAGGCAACCGCAAAGTTGATGATAGCACCAATCGCACCGAAGGAGAGCGGCGAGATACCGAAGATCCAGTTGTCCGGTGTGTTCGCCAACATGTTGGTTTCTGGCACAAAGAACCAGCCCAGGTACGTAAAGATATACAGCAGAGTGGTGATAAGGCCTGCCAGCATACCGGCAACGGCGCCCTTATTGTTGATGCGCTTGGAGAAGATGCCCATCATCAGCGCCGGGAAGAGCGAAGCACCGGCGATACCGAAGGCAAGGGCCACGGTTTGCGCGGCAAACCCGGGTGGGTTGAGGCCCAGAAACGTTGCTAACAGGATAGCCCCCGCCATGGAGATACGCGCGGCCAACATTTCGCCTTTCTCGCTGATCTTCGGGTTGATCATGGTCTTGATCAAATCGTGGCTGATCGCCGACGAGATCGCCAAGAGCAGGCCAGCAGCGGTTGATAGCGCGGCAGCAATACCACCAGCAGCAATCAGACCAATAACCCAGGGCGGAAGATTGGCGATTTCCGGGTTGGCGAGTACGAGGATGTCATTATTGACGGTTAACTCGCTGCCTTCCCAGCCACGTGATTCAGCAACCTCGGCGTACTCTTCATTACTATCGTTGTAGACCTGGATACGGCCGTCGTTGTTTTTGTCGTCAAACTGGATCAGGCCCGTCTCTTCCCAAGTACGCACCCACTCTGGGCGGTTTTCGTACTGAATCGGATTAGTGGCGGCGTCTTCATAACTCTCTACTTGGCCAGCCATGTCGGGATAGACCGTTGTCGCCAGGTTCAAGCGCGCCATAGAGCCAACCGCCGGGGCGGTGAGGTAGAGCAGCGCGATGAAGACCAATGCCCAGCCTGCTGACCAACGTGCGTCAGCCACCTTAGGTACGGTGAAAAAGCGAATGATGACGTGCGGAAGACCCGCGGTACCAACCATCAGCGAGAGGGTGAACAAGACCATGTTGAGCTTGTTATCCACATCGGCGGTGTAGTCACGGAAGCCCAATGCGTTGACGACTTCGTCAAGTTTGGTCAACAGCGGAATACCCGATTCAGTGTGCGTGCTGAACATACCAAACATCGGGATCGGGTTGCCGGTCAGCTGCATGGCAATGAACACCGCCGGAATGGTGTAAGCAATGATCAGTACCACGTACTGCGCCACCTGAGTGTAGGTGATGCCTTTCATACCACCGAATACGGCGTAGAGGAAAACAATCAGCGCGGCGATCCAGATGCCCGCGGTGTTGGGGACTTCCAAAAAGCGTGAGAAGGCAACGCCCGCACCGGTCATCTGACCGATAACATACGTGACTGACGCCACGATCAAGCAGATAACCGCCACCAGGCGCGCGGTACGGCTGTAGAAACGGTCGCCGATAAAGTCGGGTACGGTGAACTTGCCGAACTTACGCAGGTAAGGGGCAAGCAGCATTGCCAGAATGACGTAGCCGCCGGTCCAGCCCATCAAGAACGTTGAGTTAGCGTAACCCCCTGACGCGAGCAGGCCCGCCATAGAGATAAAAGAGGCCGCGGACATCCAGTCAGCCGCGGTGGCCATCCCGTTGGTGATCGGGTGAACACCGCCGCCGGCGACATAGAAGTCTTTGGTTGAGCCGGCACGTGCCCATACGGCGATGCCGATATAGAGGGCGAAGGATGCGCCGACGAACAGTAAGTTAATTGCAAACTGACTCATGTTGGCTTACTCCCCCAGTCCGTATTTTTCGTCGAGTTTGTTCATCTTCCAGGCGTAGAAGAAGATCAACACGATGAAGGTCAGAATGGAGCCTTGCTGAGCAAACCAGAAGCCCAGATCGGTTCCCCCGACGGGAATGCCAGCGAGTAGCGGGCGAAACAGGATGGCACAGCCATACGAAACAAATGCCCAGACAACCAGGCATCCGATGATCGTACGGACGTTAGCCTTCCAGTATTCAGCAGCATTAGATTTATCGTCTGCCATTGTGTTGCTCTCCACTTGTGATTTTAAGGTTTGGAAAGTTAACCCAAAATAGCGTATGACCCACCAGGGCAATCGCACGTTTGGAAGTCACTCATTGATCACATCTACTGCCTGTGTGCTTACACTATTGAGTTGTTGTATTCAGTTGATGGCACCGAGGTCGTTAGTGACGTGCGATTAACCTGAATGACTCGCAAATCATAGTGGGCAATAAATGCGAAAATTAAATCCCAGACTTTGGTATCAAAGTGGCTTTTAAGAAAAAAATATTTTTTTAAATTATTGAAATTAAATGATTTGATGACTTTTAGGGGGTGAGCTTCGGGCCTTGATAGCACTATGGGATAATGGCTTTTTGGGCGCTTTTAGGCACATTGTTACATTGTTCGCAATGCTGTTGAGTGTCCTCAAGTTGCCAGCGACCCGACCGATGGGTTGGCTGTATAAACATGCTTCTTTATATTGTGGTGAGGCTATTTATCTTTAGTAGTATGCTCAACGTTAGTTGTATCCAACGCGTTCAATATTAAACGCAACGAAAGGATAATAGCGCAAGGTATAAGATAAATAGACTTGCTTAGTTCGCCGTAAAATCGGTATATCCACTATGGCTGTAAAAAAATGGTTGATAAAAATCATGGCTCATAAAAGTCATGGTTGTTCAATAAGCACGATGTTCAAAAAAACGATGTTCAACGTCACGACTGTTTAGCATCGTTTGAGCTAGCACTGCATCGCATTATCTCGCGACAAAAAGCAATCTCGCATTACAAAAGCAATAAAAAAGCGTTGAGTCGTTCTTGATCATTTCCATCGGCAATATTTCATGCTGGTGGCCAAAACCGCCGCGCGCGCACTTCCACGCGCTAAATAAGAGGTGACCACCATGGTCGAAGTGGATCTTTCGCAACCCCCATTCACGCTACTCGATGAAGCGGGTAGGGAGCACGTGCGCCGCGGCATGGACATGGCGTACTTTGACCGCGACGAGGTGATTTTGGAAACCGGTCAGGCTGGCGAATACGTCTTTTTGATTCATAAGGGTGAAGTCGCCGAGATTGACCCGACACTGCCGTCTTCAACCGCGCGTATTGGGCACTATACCGCCGGCGATCTGTTCGGGGCGATCAGTATTATCAATGGCAAAAGTCGCTACCGGTTTATCGCCGAGCAAGAGTGTCTGTGCTACTTACTGCCCAAAGTCCTGTTTCAGCAGCTGTGTCGCACCTACCCTGAATTTAACGATTTTTTCCGTCAGTCGCTCGCTCATAAGGCAAGGCTGCTGACGGAAAAACGTGCCGAAGGGGGCGTCACCATGGCGGGGTTTATGCTCGCCCGGGTGAGTGAGTGCATGCGAGAGCCGCTTTTAATGGAAGCGGATACGGACATTGCCAGCGCGGTTCGTGAACTTAATGCCAGTCATGCTGATAGTCTGTTAGTCCGCCGCGATGCGGCTTTAGGTGTGGTAACCAAAACGGATCTGCTCAATGCGTTAGTGCTTGAGGGATTGCCGCAAAGTTGTCCGGTTGTCGACATCGCGCATTTCTCCTTGGTTGCCGTCGCACCTGCACAGTACTTGTTTGAAGCGCTGGTGCAGATGACACGGCATAAAGTCTCGCGCGTAGTGGTGATTGAGCGCGAGGCACTGAAAGGTGTGGTAGAGCTCACCGATGTGTTGAGCTACTTCTCCAGCCGTAGTTATGTGGTGAGCCTGCAAGTGGAGCAGGCCAATGATCTTGAGAGTCTTTCTGCCGCCAGCCACCGCACGCCGGAACTGGTGAACGCGCTCATGGCTCAAGGCGTAAAATTGCGCTTTGCCATGGACCTTCTTGCTGCCCTTAATGGCCGTATCATCAACAAAGCGTGGCAGTTTACGGTGGATGAGCGCTATTTCGACGACAGCTGCATGATGGTCATGGGTAGTGAAGGGCGCGGCGAGCAGATTCTGAAAACCGATCAGGATAATGGCCTGATCCTCGATGACGACTTAGCGTGGCCCGATATTCAAGGTGATATGCAACGACTCACTGATACGCTAGTGAAGTTGGGGTATCCGCCTTGCCCGGGCAATATTATGGTGTCAAATCCAGAGTGGGTAGGCACCGTCACTCAGTGGACGAACCGCATTGCGCGCTGGGTAGAGGCGCGCGACGGCGATAGTTTAATGAAGCTGGCGATTATGCTTGATGCGCATGCTGTGGCGGGCAACCCGGAACTGCTTGAACGGGTACGCAATGCGCTATTTGAGTATGGGTCTAAAGACGAGCTATTACTGTCGTATTTTGCTCGCGCTGCGTTAAGTTTCTCTACGCCATTAACGCTATTTGGGTCGTTGAAAAAGCCTCAGCACGGGATCGATATTAAAAAAGGCGGTATTTTCCCTATTGTGCACGGTGTGCGAACCATGGCGCTTGAACGGCGTATCACGGCAACGTCAACGCTAGACCGGTTAGACGCGCTAGTAGAAGATGGCCGTTTAAAGCGCCGTTTTGCCGACGACCTGGGTGAGGCACTGGCATTATTCACCGAGCTAAGGCTAAAACAACAATTAGACCAAGAGGGGAAAAACGGGCAAAAACGCTCTGACCGCGTGGTAGTACAAGAAATGTCCTCGTTAGAACGCGATTTATTGCGTGAAGCGTTGCACATCGTCAAAGACTTTAAACAACGTTTATCCCACCGTTATCATCTGGAGTATTCATGACAGGGGCGTTGATGAGTCATATAGCGTTGCTAGATCGGCACGTTTCTTTTTTAACGGCTCCTTGCGAACGTTGTTGCGCCGCGAAAGTGATCGCCGCCGCTATGCTAACTCTCCTTACGCGTGGTTGTTTCAGCCTTATATGGGCGAAGAGTTGGTAGCGCTCTCGTGCCATGGTGTTGAACACGGGGTGCTCAGTGTGGCGGCAGTCCCTTTTACTCAGCGGACGATTAAAACCAGCGATGCTTATGTCATGACGCTGTTGCCTTCTGAAGCGGCTGTGCGCCAATTCTCCTTGATGCTGTCGCAGCGCCAACATCAGTTACAGCATGTGCCACAGCGTACCGAGATCATGGATGAAACAAACCTGGGGGAGCTAGTGGCCCATATAGGTAACCGGCCGCTTTTGGGCTGGGGGTTGCGCCGTCAACTTAGTTTGCTCAACCAGGCGTTAAATACTCACTTAGACTTCACCCTGCCCAATGCGCAGGTCGATCTTGATTTGTTCAACCGGCGCGAGCTGCAGCGTCGCCAGCCCTGTATTGACCCGCCGGTAAGCCTTCGCCACGCGGCGGCACGCTTTCGAATTCCACTTTATTCTTTCAGTAGCTTGCTGGATCAAGCGAGCGCCAGCGCACTGCTGTATCAGCGGCTACAGCGCTTGACGGATTAGCCCTGCGCAGTAGCGGGAGACGTCTGCGTTTGGCGCTGAGTGCTGTTAGAATAGCCGCCGTTTTCTTCTTACCGGCAGTGATATCGCTATGCAACACGTTGACCATTTCGACCCGACCGTTTCTGCAACACCACGCGCGGCGCCTGGTAAGCCCAATGCGGGGGATGCCAAGCAGAAACGCGAATTTAATAAGCTGCAAAAGCGCCTGCGCCGCGAAGTCGGCAACGCGATTATCGATTACCGTATGATCGATGAAGGCGACAAGGTCATGGTGTGTTTGAGCGGGGGCAAAGATAGCTACACTATGCTTGAGATTTTGCGCAATTTGCAGCGCAATGCGCCGGTCAATTTTTCGCTGGTGGCGGTGAATCTGGACCAAAAACAGCCGGGTTTCCCTGAACATGTTCTGCCTGATTATCTTGATCAGCTAGGTGTTGCGTATCATATTTTGGAACGTGATACCTATTCGGTGGTGAAGGAGAAAACGCCCGAAGGTAAAACGACCTGCGCACTTTGCTCGCGTCTGCGGCGTGGTTCGCTTTACGGTTTTGCCGAAGAGATTGGCGCGACTAAAGTGGCCTTGGGGCACCATCGGGAAGATATTCTAGAAACGCTTTTTTTGAATATGTTTTTTGGGGGGAGTTTAAAGGCCATGCCGCCGAAACTGCTTTCGGATGACGGTAAAAACATGGTCATTCGGCCTTTGGCGTACTGCAAAGAGGCTGATATCGCTGAATTTTCCCGCCTAATGGCATTTCCTATTATTCCCTGCAATTTGTGCGGTTCCCAGCCCAATATGCAGCGTCAAATCGTGAAAGAAATGCTTGCCGAGTGGGATAAAAAGCACCCTGGGCGTTTGGAAAGCATGTTTAAAGCAGTAACTAATGTGGCGCCATCACAGCTTGCTGACCGCGAACTCTTTGATTTTGCTGGCTTGGAAGCAAAACAGGCCGATCTGATGGCCGATCGTATTCGCGCGTTTAATGTGAGCTAACGTCCGCTTCTTCTTCTTCGGAAAGGCAAATTAAACGCGGCATATCGAGAATATTGACCTCTCGGCCTGAGACGGCAACGACGTCTTGGTTTTGAAACCGGCTTAAAATGCGGCTAACGGTTTCGACAGCGAGGCCTAGATAGTTGCCGATATCGGCTCGTGACATCGAAAGTCGAAAACTATAAGGCGAGTAGCCGCGGCGTCGAAAGCGGTCTGACAGCGTAATCAAAAAACTGGCTAACCGTTGGTCGGCGGTTTTTCGGGAGAGTAAGCGCATCATGCGACGATCATCACGCAGCTCTTTACTCATGCTGCGGTACAGCTGGCCACGCAGCTCCGGCAGCTCTTCTGAGAGCAAGTCCAAGCGATCAAACGGGATTTCACAGACGGTTGTCGTTTCCAAGGCGATTACGCTGCCGGGGTAGTGCTCTTCATCGATACCGTCTAGCCCGACAAGTTCGCTGGGCAAATAAAAGTTGGTGAGCTGATCGTTGCCGCCCCCTTCCGTGGTGAGCTGCTTTAGGCTGCCCGAACGTACGGCGAATACGCTAGTAAAGGTATCGCCTTGGCGAAATAGCGGTTCGCCCTTTTTAAGTGGTGCCCGACGTCGAATGATGGCATCAAACTGACTGACATCGTCTAATTCTAGTGCCAAGGGTAAGCACAGCGAACTCAAGCTACAGGTTTGACAACGAGCCTCTTGTAACAAGGGGCGTCGACGGCTAATAGATTCCGACATGCGTTCCTCCATGAAAAATGATCTTTCTCATTATGAGAGGAACGGCACGCCGACGACAAGCGTAATCACGAATCCATCAGTGATTCGGCTTGCGATTAGAAGGTCAGATGGGCTGTTGGCATATCCACTTCATAAGATTCGTGAATAGCGTTTCGTCGTATCACCGGGTAAATGCGCGTCAAACGCCATGGCCAAGTGGCGAATCAATAACCGCCCAATAGGGGTAGCCCGCAGGATGTTACCCTCATGCACGACTAAGCCGTCTCGCTCAGCGTCTTCTAAACGCGCAAACGTATCAGCAAAATAGCGAGGCGCATCAATGTTCCAGCGCTGGCTAACGGCGGCAAAGTCGATCTGCATATCACACATCAAGCGTTCAATGACATCGCGACGAATCAAATCGTCTTGGCTCAAGCGTAACCCTTTTACCGTGGCGAGTTGTCCCGCATCTAACGCCTGCTCATAGCGGGCGAGGTCGGTAGGGTTTTGCGCGTATACGTCATTCACCCGTGAAATCGCCGAGACGCCAAGGCCCACTAAGTCGCATTGAGCATGGCTTGAGTAGCCTTGGAAGTTGCGCTGCAGAGTGCCTTCACGCTGCGCCACGGCGAGACTGTCATCCGGGCGAGCGAAGTGATCCATGCCGATGTGAACGTAACCGGCCTGCGTCAGCATGTCGATCGTGGTATGTAAAATCGCAAGTTTTTCTTCTGCGCTTGGCAGGTCATCGTCTTTGATGCGCCGCTGGGGGGGGAAACGCTGGGGCATGTGGGCATAGTTAAACACCGAAAGGCGCGCAGGATTTAACTCAATGACTTGACGTAGCGTGTCGGCAAAGCTTTCCTGGGTTTGATGGGGCAAGCCGTAAATCAAATCCAAATTAAGCGAGCGAAAGCCTAGTCGGTGCGCCTCATCCATCAGTGTTTCAGTGAGTACCCGTGGCTGAATACGGTTGATGGCTTTCTGTACCACGGGGTTTAAGTCTTGTACGCCGAGACTGATACGATTAAACCCTAACGTCTGCAAATGGCGTAGGGTAAAAACGTCCGCTTCTCGTGGATCAATCTCGATGGCGTAGTCACGATCAGGCGAAGAGGAGAGGCCAAAGCGAGCATCTAGCCTGTCGATTAAATCGCTCATCTGGTCTAGGGTAAGAAACGTTGGTGTGCCGCCGCCCCAATGTAGCTGCTCAACACTGCGCGATGTGTCTAGGTGGCGGGAGGTAAGCACCATTTCGCGGTCCAGCCGAGACAGATAGGGCTCTGCTAACTGCGTGTTTTTGGTCGCTATTTTGTTGCAGGCGCAATAAAAGCAAATTTTGCGGCAAAACGGGACGTGCACATACAGTGATAACGCGCGGTCAGTCTGATTGCTGCGCTCAAGGGCGGCGGTGAAGTCCTCAGCGCCGAACTGCTCGTGAAATGAAAGTGCCGTCGGGTAAGAGGTGTAGCGTGGGCCGCTTTTGTCGTAGCGGCGCAATAACTCTTCATCCCAGGCAGCGGGTTGGGGCGCTGCAGTGTCAAAAGGCGAAGAAGCAGCGTGGGCGTAAACGGCCATGAAGAGGGCTCCGGTGCAATGATGATGGCCCTATCCTAGCGCTGTGCTGTTATGAAGGAGTTGAGCTACGTCAATGAAGCGTTGATGTACACCCTTACTTATACGCGTTTATATCTGTTGTGCTGAGGTCATGGTAGGCGAACATTCGGTAACCAGTGTCTCTGTAACTAGTGTTTCTGTAACTAGAGTGTCGCGCCTGAAGCGAAGAGCGTAAGCAATTGCCATAAGGCAAACGCGATAATACTAAGGGCTGCGATGGCACGGGTGGCGGGGTGGCGTATCAAATCACGTAATTGCCGTGCGGCCAGGCCTGTGGCCAGCAGCGCTGGAAGCGTACCTAAACCAAAAGCCCCCATGAGCAAAGCACCGCGTAGCGGGTCAGCAATGGCCAAACTCCACGCTAGCATTGAATAGACCAACCCACAGGGCAGCCAGCCCCAAATAGCCCCTAGCGCAAATGCCTGCGGTAGCTTGACCACAGGCATTAGCCGGCGCCCAAAGGGCTCGATATAGCGCCAAAAACGTCGTCCAACCGCTTCCACTTTCAGCAGTCCCTTCCACCAATTAGCGATGTAGAGCGCCATTAAAATCAGCATCACTGCGGCAAACGCTTGCAGCGCCATACCCGCGCTAGGGGAGAGTGACAAAAACGTGCCAAGGGACGCAACCAAGGCGCCAGCGAGCATATAGCTCATCACGCGGCCAACGTTATAGCTTAAAAGCAGCCCCCCCAAACGCGCTGGCTGGCGCATGCTCGGAGGGACGGCAAAAGTCAGCGCGCTCATAATGCCGCCGCACATGCCGATGCAGTGGGCGCCGCCCATCAGGCCAAAAACAAAAGCGGCGAGCAGCGGCGGTAAATCGAGACCGGTCGGGTTCATGAGGAATCGCTATCGTCATCAGAGGATGTTGCGGCTTTTTGCTCGCGAGCTTGCTGGCGACGCTTGCGCTCTTCAGGGGGAAGGTCATTTTCATCTTCATCAAAAAGAATGCGGTGTGCCGGCCCTTCTAAGTCATCGAACTGATCATTTTTGACCGCCCAGAAAAAGGCCCAGACGGCGAGACCCAGAAGCACCAAAGAGAGCGGAATTAACAGATAAAGAATTTTCATGCGGACACCGGCGCTGGGGATGAAACCTTGTCAGTCACGTGGGCCTGGCGCTTCCAGCGTGATAAGCGTAGAGCATTACCCACGACCACTAGCGAACTAAATGACATGCCAAGAGCAGCCAGCCACGGTGGCACCAAGCCTAGTGCCGCCAATGGCATAGCAGTAAAATTGTAACAGACTGACCACATCATGTTTTGGCGCATAATACGCCGCGTTGCGCGAGAAATCTCAATCGCATCCGCAATGCGGGTCAGCCGGGGGCTAAGCAGTACGGCGTCAGCGCGGGTGCGGGCGAGGTCGGTGGCGCTGTTCATCGCGATAGCAACATCCGCCCCGGCCAGCACCGGCACATCGTTAATTCCATCGCCTACCATCACCACGCATTCACCCTCGGCCTGCAAAGATTGAATACGCGCGAGTTTACCTTCAGGGCTCGTGCCGGCGTGCCACGTGGTAATCCCCAGTTGCTGAGCAAGCTCTTTAACTGCGTCAGGCGTATCGCCGGAAAGTAGCTCAACGGCCAATCCGCTGGCCTGAAGCGCTGAGATAGTCTGCGCCGCGTCGTCACGTACGCCATCGTGCAGGCGAAACCAGGCTTGCGGTATGTCATCTTCGCTAAGCAGTAGCCACTGGCCCTCCCCGGGCGCGGCGGGTGGCGTGGTGCAAGCAAAGTGGGGTTTGCCTAAACGCCAACGATGGTGCGTTAACGTCCCTTCAAGCCCTTGGCCTGTCACGCTACGCAAATGGCTTGCTTGCAGTGTGGCATCACGGAAGGGGCGAAATGCGCGGGCGATAGGGTGCTCAGAGTGGGCTTCCAGGGCTGCCGCTATCGCACGGGCACGGTCAGCGCTTAGGGAGCTTGTGCAGGGGTGAGTGTCGATCAGTTGCATCTCGCCCCGCGTAAGCGTGCCCGTTTTGTCAAAAATCACCCGTGTGGCGTTAGAGAGTGACTCCATCGCATCGGCGCGGGTGATCAGCACGCCGCGCTTGCGTAACTGCCCATGCCCGGCGGTGAGTGCCGTCGGTGTGGCGAGCGCTAGCGCACAAGGGCACGTGACGACGAGAACCGAGAGCATGACCCAAAGCACTTTCGACGGGTCTATCCACCACCATACCGCTGTGACACACACCGTGACGATCAATAAACGCAGCACAAAAAGATGCGCCATCCGAGCCGCCATTTGGGCTAAACGCGGCCGGCTGGCAAAAGCGCGGTCAGTGAGGTCGACAATATTGGCCACGCGGGCTTCATTGCCTGCGTGCGTCACTCGCATGATCAGCGGGTTTTCCATGTTTTGGCTACCGCCGACAATGCGTTCGCCCACACCGCGGGTGACAGGGAGGTATTCGCCGGTAAGCATAGATTCATCGAGGCTGGACGCGCCGTCCTCAATCACTCCATCGGCGGGGACGCCGTGCCCGGGTTTGATTAACACGCGGTCGCCTGTCTGAAGTTCGCTGGCAGGCAAAATGCGCTCGCTACCACTGTCATCCAACCGCGTGGCAGAGACCGGTAGCACGCCGCTCAAGACGTTACCACTCTGGCCGTTACGTCGCCGCGCGCGGGCTTCGATATAGCGGCTAAAAAGCAGAAAGAAGGTGAACATCGCCACCGAATCGAAATAGACCTCGCCCTGATTAAAAATGACCGCGTAGGCGCTGGCCGCGTAGGCGCAGCCAATCGCCAGTGACACAGGAACATCCATCCCCAGTATGCCGGTTTTAATATCGCGCAGTGCATTGCGGAAAAAAGGCGAAGCGGAAAAGAACACCACCGGTGTGGCCAGCGCAAAGGAAAGCCAGTGAAACAGGACATAGAAGTCTTCCGACATGCCCTCTGGCCCGGCGACATAAATGGGAATCGAGAACATCATTACCTGCATCATGCCGACAGCGGCAATAATCAGGCGGCGCACGTTCATGCGCTCTTCGCGCTGTAAGCGCGCTTGGGCTTGGTCCGGCTCGTAAGGCTGTGCGGTATAGCCGATCGCGGCGAGTTCGGCGAGTAGCTGTGAAAGCTTGATCGTCTTGGGGTCCCAACCAATACGCACGCGGTGGTGGGTCAGGTTGACGGCGCTGGATTCAACCCCCGCTAACGCATTGAGGCGATGCTCAATCAGCCAGGCGCAGGCGGCACAGGTGATGCCATCAACCGCAAGGGTGGCGTGAACCGCATCACTATCGGCCTCTGGATGGACAAACTTTGCCTGCAACCCCGGATCATCAAAGACTTGCCAGGTATCCGCGTTTGCGGCCTGACGCTCGTCAGGCCGTTCGGGGAGTTCGGTGCGGTAGCGGTAATAACTTTCTAAGCCGCCTTCGACAATGGCGTGAGCAACCGCTTCACAGCCGGGGCAGCAAAGGGGGTGCTGCGTATCGTCAATTTGTATGCGCCACGGCGCCCCTTGGGGCACCGGGTTTCCACAATGGTAGCAAGAGGTTGACGCAGGCGGTGCTGATGCGGTGTTCGCGGTCATGTGTCAGCGGCCTAAATGCCGGGAACTAGGTTGGCTTCATCCTCGCTGGGAAAGCGTGCTTCACCAGTGAGCCGCCACTCGGCGGCGTCACCGGCCTCAGGTTGTAGTTGTAAGTACCAGCGATATTGCAGCGGTTCTTCTATGGTGCCAACGTAGCGGCCTTCGCGAACGTGTGTGAGGGTTAACTCCCGATCGAAGTCGCCATCAGTAGGAAAAATCAGCGCGAGATGAAGTGTTTCAGGCCGTCGTTCGCCGGCTAGATTAATCACCACATCACCAGTAACGTTGTCGACTTTTAGCGTCGCTGATAGCCCAAGCTCGTTGGCATGTTCTTGCTTGGCTAACTGTTCGTTGATACCCAGGCCACGCTCATAGTAGTCCCCTGAAATCGACCCGTCATAGTAACGGATCGAAAAGAACAAAAATAGCAGGCTAAACGCGATGGATGAGAACAGCAGGCCGAGTAAAAACCACGGCCAAAACTGCTTGTACCAAGGTGTCACCGAAGAGGATGACATAGCGTTATCTCCTAATATCACCGATAAAGCGCGAGTCGCGCTCTAAGCGAATGCTGTTGTCTAGTTCGGATTCAATGGTCAACACAATGTCATGACTTGGCTGGGTGATGGCATCTGCGTCAGCAGTAACCGTGATGGCCTCCGAGCGCGATTCACCCGCCGGCACGCTAATGGTGTCTTGATCTAGGCGCAAGCCTTCAAGCCCTGCGGCGTTGAGGCGGTAGGTGTGATCACGATCATCAAGATTACGCACCATCAGGCTGTAAACATTGCTAATGCGGCCATCTCGCGTGACTTGGTACAGCTGGGTCCGTTCGCGTTCGGCTTCAAAGTTAAGAGGCATACGATCATTCACTGCCCAAGCAAAAGCACCGATCATCACTAATAGAGCCGCTAAGTAGCCCATTAAGCGAGGGCGGAAAATATGCGTTGATTTGCCTTCCAGTGCATTTTCGGTGGTGTAGCGCACCAGCCCCCGTGGGTAGCCCATTTTGTCCATCACGCTATCGCAGGCATCGATGCAAGCGGCGCAGGTAATGCACTCGTACTGCAAACCATCACGGATATCGATACCTGTGGGGCAAACCTGCACGCAAAGATCACAATCGATACAGTCGCCGTGTCCCGCGGCGCGTGCCTCTTCATGGGTTAGGCTTTTTTTGCGCCTGCCCCTTGGTTCGCCACGATCGGCATCGTAGGAAACGATCAGGGTATCGCGATCAAACATCACCGACTGGAATCGCGCGTATGGGCACATATAGATGCACACTTGTTCGCGTAGCCAGCCAGCATTCAAATAAGTAAAAACCAAGAAAAAACCGGTCCAAAAATAAGACCAACCGTGGGCTTGTAGGGTCGGTAAATCCACGACAAGGTCGCGAATGGGGGTAAAATAGCCAACAAAGGTGACGCCCGTGGCTAACGCAATGAGTAACCAGGCAACGTGTTTTATACTTTTACGGGTGAATTTTTTTGCGGTTAGCGGTTGTTTATCGAGCTTAATGCGCTTATTCCGCGGCCCTTCAATACGATGCTCTAGCCAAATGAACAGAAATGTCCAGACGCTTTGCGGGCAGGTGTAGCCGCACCAGACGCGACCGGCGAAAACGGTAATCAAAAAGAGGCCAAAGGCGCAAATAATCAATAACCACGACAGCAAGACAAATTCTTGCGGATAGAATGTCGCAGTAAAAATGTGAAACTCTCGCCCTGGTAAATCAAACCAAATTGCCGGTCTTCCGCCAATATTAATCCAGGGAAGCAGAAAGAAAACGAGCATCAACCCCCAGTTGGCACTGCGTCTAATCTTCTGAAAGAAGCCTTTAATTTCACGCACGTAGATATGTTTGCGCTCGGCATACATGCTTTGCGTGACGACTTCATCCTGGGATGATGGCTGTTTTTTCGGTTTGGGCGTGACGTCTTTACTGGGTATCTTTTCCATAGCGAAATCGCAGCTCAATAAGGCAGGAGAACCATAGTTTAACGCTTTAATCGTCAAAAAGGGTGCGGCCTGCGACCGCACCCTTAAGTGCTTGTATAAGTACTTATAAAAGTATTTATACGTTAGCGATTAGTTGTCAAAGCGTAGGCTATAAACATAAGCGGCAACCAGGTGTACTCGCTCTTCACCAATGTAAGCGGCTTGAGCCGGCATATGGCCGTTACGCCCGTTACGCAGCGTTTGGCGAATGGAGTCAGCCACCGTTTGCCCAGGCGCTAAATAGAGCCAGATATCGTTGGTCAGGTTAGGTGCGCCTAACGCGGTATTACCCGTTCCTTGCGGCGTATGACAAGCAGCACACACTGACATGAAGGTGCTTTCACCTTGCTCAGCACGGTCTTCGTCATGCTCGAGGTTAGAAAGTGACATCACGTACTGCGTGAGGTTTTCGATATTGTCTTCACCCAATTGCTGCCATGCTGGCATCAAGCCATTACGCCCATTGTTTAGCGTCGCCATGATGTTTTCCGGCTCACCACCGTAGAGCCAGTTGTCATCGGTCAGGTTGGGAAAACCGTAGCCACCCTGAGCATTGGAGCCGTGACACACCGCACAATTGTTTTGGTAAATACGCTCTGCCACCCGCATGGCTTCTTGATCTTTTGCTAAATCAGGAACCGGCACCTCCTGATATTGAGCGAAGATAGGCGCAAAACGCTCTTCGGCCTGCTCAACTTCTTCTTCCCACTGACCTTCCTGCGTCCAGCCCAGTACCCCAGCAAAGTTACCAAGGCCTGGGTAAAGAATTAGGTAGCCAATAGAGAAGATAACCGTACCCACAAATAACTGGAACCACCATTTGGGGAGCGGGTTATCGTACTCTTCAATTTCATCGGCGGCATGGCCTGTGGTTTCCACATTGCCTTCGGCATCGGGCGTTTTATCCGTGCGTCGGTTGGCAAATAAAAGCCAAACACTGATCGCAATGGTGCCCAAGGTGATGACGATGATCCAGGCACTCCAAAAACCGGGTAAGGAGTCGCCCCATAAATTGTTCATGTGTTTTTATCTCCCCTATCGTGGCGGGAATCTGCGTCATCCTGCGATGACGCAGGCTTGTCACGGGTCGGTTGCTCATCATCATCGGCGAAGGGCAGGTTAGCTGCTTCATCGAAGTCCGGTTTGCGTCGCTTGGAATAGGCCCACCAAGTGATTCCTAAAAAAGCGATAAGCAGTATTAGCGTGATGAGGCCGCGAAAAGTTCCCGTATCCATAATTTAGCGAGTGCCCTCGAGCACGGTTCCTAGCTGTTGTAGGTAAGCAATCAGTGCCGTGATTTCCTGAGTGCCGCGTACTTCAACCGTTGCGTTGTCGATCTGTTCATCAGTATACGGTACGCCTAAGCTTTTCAACGTGCGCATCTTCGCCGGCGTATCTTCACCATCCAACGTATTCTCAAACAGCCAAGGATAGGCAGGCATGATTGATTCCGGTACTACGTCGCGTGGGTTATACATATGGGCGCGGTGCCAGTCATCGCTATAGCGGCCACCGACACGGGCGAGATCCGGCCCGGTGCGCTTGGAACCCCATAAGAAGTTATGCTCGTACACTTGCTCGCCAGCAACGCTGTAATGCCCGTAACGCTCGGTTTCTGCACGGAAAGGGCGAACCTGCTGCGAGTGACAGCCCACGCAGCCTTCACGGCGATAGATGCCACGCCCCTCAAGCTCCAAGGCGGTGAGGGGCTTAAGCCCCTCAACGGGTTCTGTGGTTTGCTTTTGGAAGAACAGTGGGACGATTTCGGCCAAGCCACCGAAACTGATCGCAACAAGGATCAATACGGCAAGTAGGCCAACGTTCTTTTCAACAATCTCGTGTTTCATTGGTCTCAACTTCCCCGTTTAAGCGGCTTGCGGCGCCGGCTGCTGACTAATGGCTTCGCGACGATTGACCGTACGGTAAACGTTATAGGCCATGATCAACATACCAATGACCCAGAACAGGCCGCCGACTAAGCGAACAAAGTAGCCCGGTGCACTAGCCTCAACTGCCTCGACAAATGAGTACATCAGCGTGCCGTCGGGGTTGATGGCGCGCCACATC
Source organism: Vreelandella vilamensis (assembly GCF_031451755.1). Classification (NCBI taxonomy): domain Bacteria; kingdom Pseudomonadati; phylum Pseudomonadota; class Gammaproteobacteria; order Oceanospirillales; family Halomonadaceae; genus Vreelandella; species Vreelandella vilamensis. The sequence goes on from NZ_JARWAN010000001.1 coordinate 145,354, forward strand.
AGGCCTTGCAAGATACCGTTGACCCACATGGACGCGATGTACAATACAGTGCCGATAGTGGCCAGCCAAAAGTGAACCGCAATCAAATTGACCGAGTGCATTTCGGTACGACCGAATAAGCGCGGGATGAGGTGGTACATCGAGCCAATCGTGATCATGGCAACCCAACCCAACGCGCCAGAATGCACGTGCCCAATCGTCCAGTCGGTATAGTGCGACAGGGCGTTGACGGTCTTGATAGCCATCATGGGGCCTTCAAACGTCGACATACCGTAGAAGGAGAGCGCCACAACAAGGAAACGCAGCGTCGGATCGGTGCGCAACTTATGCCAAGCGCCGGAGAGTGTCATCATGCCGTTGATCATACCGCCCCAAGAGGGTGCCAGCAGGATGATCGACATGATCATGCCTAGCGACTGTGCCCAGTTAGGCAGCGCTGTGTAATGCAGGTGGTGCGGGCCAGCCCACATGTACACCATGATCAACGCCCAGAAGTGAACAATAGACAAACGATAAGAATACACCGGGCGCTCAGCCTGCTTGGGCACGAAGTAGTACATCATGCCGAGAAAGCCTGCTGTTAAGAAAAAGCCCACGGCATTGTGGCCATACCACCACTGAACCATTGCGTCGATGGTGCCAGAGTAGATGGAGGTGGAGTACATGGCGGTAACGGGGATGGCCGCATTATTGACGATATGCAACACGGCAACCGTCAAAATGAAAGCAGCAAAGAACCAGTTAGCCACGTAAATATGAGGTGTTTTACGCTGCTTGATCGTCATTAAGAAGATGAGCGCGTAAGTCACCCACACAACCGCAATCAAAATATTGATCGGCCACTCCAGCTCGGCATATTCCTTGGTTGTGGTGAAGCCCAACGGAAGAGAGACTACGGCAGAGAGAATAACCGCTTGCCAACCCCAGAACGTAAATGCCGCAAGCTTGTCGGAAAACAGGCGAGTTTGGCAAGTACGTTGAACAACGTAGTAAGAGGTGGCAAAAAGCGCCGAACCGCCAAATGCAAAGATAACGGCATTAGTGTGAAGTGGGCGGAGACGCCCAAAGCTTGTCCAAGGTAATCCAAGGTTCAGTTCTGGCCATACCAGTTGTGCGGCGAGGATGACTCCGATCGTCATCCCCACAATGCCCCACACAACAGTCATGATCGCGAACTGCCGAACTACCTTGTAGTTGTAGGTCGGATGTTCAATTGCTGTGCTCATGTCATGTTCCCATCGAACGCGGTTGAGAGGGATAACCCGACGTTATTGTGCCCGGGTGCGGCCACCCGCTTGATGATGCAGGTCAAGTTCCGTAAGAGATTCTAGCGCAGCTAAGGCCTAAGCTGAACACACCAATTGGTTTAGCTAACATTACGCAGGAATTATATGTGCCAGTATGACCAGCAACGCTATGCCAAAATTCATCGCACGGTATTGCAGCGAAAATTACGGGAAGGGGGTAGTGGCGCCTTTTATACCGAGGGTTTCGGCCCTTTGACGCTTCAAGGCGAGCCTATTTTGGGTCATTTGTTGTTTGCTCACGGTGCGGGTGCGGGGCAGGATTCTTCTTTCATGCGTCAATTTGTCACCTCTTTGGCACGCTATGGCGTTCAGGTGCTGACGCTGGATTTTGGCTATATGCAGCAGATGCGTGAAAGTGGTCGCCGACGCCCACCGCCTAAGGTCGATAGGCTTGTTGATGAAATAGCGCAATGGTGGGATTGGGTTGAACGGGAGGTTCAAGGCCCTGTTTGGGTGGGCGGTAAGTCGATGGGTGGGCGTGTGGCGAGCATGCTAGCGACCCAACGGCCAGCTGCCGGCGTGATTGTGGCAGGCTATCCCTTTCACCCACCGCGTGCGCCGGAAAAACGCCGTCTTGCCCATTGGCCGCAGGTGACATGCCCTGCGTTAATTATTCAGGGCGAGCGAGACCCCCTTGGTACTCGCCAAGAGGTAGAGCGTTATACGCTTCCCGCCAATGTGAAGTTCGAGTGGCTAACAGACGCAGACCATGACTTTAAGCCGCGGCGCTCAACGGGGCTATCTCAGCAAGTTTTAATTGACGAGGCTGCGTTACTTGCGGCATCCTTCGTCCGCGCTCGCACAGCAGCTGGCGGTGAATAAGAAATCTACACCGCGATAAGAAATAGGGTTGACTTATCAAGCTGCTTAGGTAGAATGCAGCGCCACGTGACCAGCGGGTGGTTAGCTCAGTTGGGAGAGCACCAGCCTTACAAGCTGGGGGTCACTGGTTCGAACCCAGTACCACCCACCACATTAGTGGCCATCTGATTGCGTGAGTAGTAGAAAGTCGTTGTGAAAGATGCAGTAAGAGAAAAGCAAGCGCTTTTGATGTTTTATGTGGACCGGTAGTTCAGTTGGTTAGAATGCCGGCCTGTCACGCCGGAGGTCGCGAGTTCGAGTCTCGTCCGGTCCGCCAACATCACCTGCCAATCGTTATTTCTCACTTTATCGTTACGTGGACCGGTAGTTCAGTTGGTTAGAATGCCGGCCTGTCACGCCGGAGGTCGCGAGTTCGAGTCTCGTCCGGTCCGCCACGATAAACCTGCACGCCTTGGGTGGTTAGCTCAGTTGGGAGAGCACCAGCCTTACAAGCTGGGGGTCACTGGTTCGAACCCAGTACCACCCACCATTTAAGAGAGCTTAATTGAACGCTTTTAAATGGTAGTCGTAAACGGTAGCAATAAATGCTTTTTCTGCGGACCGGTAGTTCAGTTGGTTAGAATGCCGGCCTGTCACGCCGGAGGTCGCGAGTTCGAGTCTCGTCCGGTCCGCCATTAAGCACTATCAGCACTGCTGAAAGAATTCCAAAGCCCTAGGCCATCCGCCTGGGGTTTTTCGTATGCGTTGTGCAGAAAAGTTGTGCGTCGTGCAAAAAATTGCCGTGACGAAAATAGCGACCCTCAGGCCGCTATTGTGTCTTGTTTCTGTTTCAGCTGGCGATAACGTTGACCGCCGCTTTGGCCACCTGCACATCCTGGTCGGGTTTAACGCCCGAGATGCCCACGGCGCCGACAACGTTACCGTCGACAATGATGGGAACACCGCCAGAGAGCAGCCCTTGCAGCGGGGCGGAAACAAATGCCGTGCGGCCACCGTTGATCATTTCTTCAAACACTTGGGTTTCCTTGCGCCCCATTGCGGCGCTGCGGGCTTTTTGCGTGGCAACGTCGGCAGTAAACGGCGCTGCCCCGTCTAGGCGGCGCAAGGCGAGCAGATGGCCGCCATCGTCAGCCACGGCAACGGTGATCGCCCAGCCTTCGCGTTCAGCTTCTTGCTGCGCGGCGTCGAGTACTTGGGTGACGTCGGCTTGGGCTAAAACAGCTTTGCTTTGCATCGTGATGTCCTTTTTTGGGTTCAGGGGTTTACGTTAAATTTGAGCAGGGTTGACCCGTGTTAGGCTAGCGCCGTATCAACGACTTCAATCCAGTGGCGCACCGGTGTGCGGTTAGCACCAGCCAAATGGGTCTGACAGCCGATATTCGCGGTCACGATCGTTTCCGGGTTACCGGCTTCCAGCGCGTTGAGCTTGTTATTGCGAAGCTCAGTGGCCAATTCCGGTTGCGTGATAGAGTAGGTGCCCGCCGAACCGCAGCATAGGTGGGCGTCCTGTACCGGCGTTAGCGTAAAGCCGAGCTTGATGAGCACACTTTCTACCGCGCCGCTGAGTTTTTGCGCATGCTGTAAGGTACACGGGCAATGAAACGCCAAGCGCTGGCTGGTTTTGATTTGCAGCTCACCAAGCGGTTCTTCCCGGAGCACTTCGACCAAATCTTTGGCCAAGGCGCTTATTTTTTGCGCTTTTTCGGCGTATTTAGGGTCGTCTTTGAGCATGTCGCCATACTCTTTGACGAAGGCGCCGCAGCCGCTCGCGGTTTGCACGATCGCTTCAGCGCCGTACTCGACATGGGGCCACCAGGCGTCGATATTGGCGCGGATACGCTCGCGGCCTTCTTCTTGAGCGTTCAAGTGAAAATCAATCGCGCCGCAGCAGCCGGCTTCAGAAACTGGCGTGACGCTGATGCCTAAACGGTCGAGCACGCGTGCTGTCGCGGCGTTGGTGTTGGGTGAAAGACCCGGCTGCACACAGCCTTCCAGCATTAACACCTTGCGGGAATGGCGGTCGGCGGCGGGGCGTGTGCCCGCATCCTTGGGTGCCGCCGGCATTTTGTCGCGTAACTTGCCCGGTACCAGCGGTTTAAACGTTTGGCCCAGTTTTAAAAGCGCGGCGAAGCGCTTGGGGTCAACGAGCATTTTGCGCAGCGCGTAACGTTGCGCGCGCTCAGCGGCTGGGCGCGGCACACGGCGCTCGATTTCAGCACGGCCGATATTAAGAAGCTTGTGGTACTCCACGCCGGAAGGGCAGGTGGTTTCGCAATTCTGGCACGTCAGGCAGCGGTCGAGGTGAAGCCGTGTTTCTTCGGTGACTTGGTCGTCATCTTCGCTGCTTTCCAAAAGCTCCTTCATTAAATAGATACGCCCGCGCGGGCCATCGCGCTCGTCGCCCAATAGCTGGTAGGTGGGGCAGGTAGCGTTGCAAAAGCCGCAGTGTACGCAGGTGCGAAGAATGCGCTCAGCTTCCTGGATATGCGGTTTCTGGCGGTCGGCGTCGGTAAAGTTCGTCTGCATGTCAGCTCTCCTGAGTAAAGCGCGCGGGATTAAAACGCCGCATAAAGACGACCAGGGTTGAAGATGCCGTGGGCATCCAGCTCCGCCTTCAGGTTGCGATGATACTTCTCCACCACGGGGTTGAGCGGGGTGAAGGGGGCTTTGGCGCCGCCGAGTGCTTCTGAGGTGTAGCAAGTGGCGTGACCGCCTTCGCGTTGGCACGCCTGGCGCAGCGTCTCGCTGTCGAGCGACGTTTTGATAAAGCGCTGACTGCCAGCCCAGTCGTAGAAAATATCGCTTTCCGGGATATCTAGCGCCAGCGGGGCGGTATTGGGAGGTAGCGACAGCCGCCATAGTGGCTTGTCGTTATTCTGGGTGAAAAACGTGTGCTCCAAGTCACGCAGCTCTTGCCAGAAGCTAGCATCGACCTCTTCGCCGCCAAGGCGCTCACGCGTGGCCTTAACCGAGCTCTTGCCGCCTTCCAGGCGCAGGAAAAGCTCACCGGCGTGCCAAGCCGCGGCGGTAATCGGCAGTGGTTGGCGGCCAAGCTCGGCGAGCTTTTTCAGCGCATCACTTAACGGCAGTGAAAGCTTCAGGCTGTGGCTCGCGGTTGGTTTGGGCAGTACTTTAAAGGAGATGTCCGCCAGCACACCGAGCGTGCCTTGGGCACCGGCCATCAAGCGCGACATGTCGTAACCGGCGACGTTTTTCATTACTTCACCGCCAAAGCGCAAAAGCTTCCCGTCTTGGGTAATCACGTGCGAGCCCAGGACAAAATCGCGTACAGCCCCCGCCCACGGGCGGCGCGGGCCGGAGAGGCCGGTGGCCACGGCGCCGCCGATGGTGCTGGCCTCGCCGAAGCGCGGCGGCTCGAAGGCAAGCATCTGGTTATGCTCGGCAAGCGAGGCTTCCAGCGCGCTGATGTGGGTGCCCGCGCGCACGGTTACCACAAGCTCTACCGGGTCGTAGTGAACAATGCCACTATGTTCGGCGATATTTAGCGTCTCACCCTCTACGGGGCGGCCATAGAAGGCGCGCGTATTGCCGCCGACGATGCGCAGCGGCGTGCGGTCCGTGTGGGCTTTTTTGACCTGCTCGCAAAGCGCCTCGGCGATATCGCGGTCAGCGGTTTTAGTCACGGTGTTAGTCATAGTCTTTCCTGCGGGCCAATCAGAAACGGGGCAGTTCCGGGTGCGGAAGCTCATTGTTATGGACGTGCATGGCGCCGAATTCGGCGCAGCGGGCAAGCGTGGGAATGTTCTTGCCCGGGTTGAGCAAGCGATCCGGGTCAAACGCTGCCTTTAGCGCGTGAAAGACCGTCAGTTCATCAGGCTGGAACTGGCTGCACATTTGATTGATTTTCTCGCGTCCCACCCCGTGCTCACCGGTGATTGAGCCCCCAGCGGCTACGCATAGCTCAAGAATCTTGCCGCCCACGTCCTCGGCGAGTTCAAGCTCGCCTTCACGGTTGGCATCAAACAGAATCAGCGGGTGCATATTGCCGTCACCGGCGTGGAAGACGTTGGCCACTTTTAAGCCGCTTTCTTCTGATAGCGCGGCAATGCCTTTGAGTACGCGGGGTAGCTCGCGGCGGGGGATGGTGCCATCCATGCAGTAGTAATCTGGCGACATGCGGCCCACGGCGGGGAAGGCATTTTTGCGCCCGGCCCAGAACTTGGCGCGTTCGGCTTCGTCGCGGGCTTGCTGAATATCGGTCGCGCCGGCTTTTTCCAGCACCGCGCGAACCGTCTCGCAGTCGTCGTCGACGTCGGCTTCAACCCCATCAAGCTCGCATAAAAGAATCGCTTCAGCCTCGACCGGGTAGCCTGCTTTAACAAAGTCTTCAGCGGCTTTGATCGCCAGCTTATCCATCATCTCAAGCCCGCCAGGAATAATGCCGGCAGCGATAATATCGCCTACCGCTTGGCCCGCTTTCTCGACGTCGTCAAAGCTTGCCATCAGCACCTTGGCGGTTTCCGGTTTAGGCAGAAGCTTAACCGTGATCTCGGTGACCACGCCGAGCATGCCTTCCGAGCCGTTCATCAGCGCCAAAAGATCGAACCCTGGCGCGTCGAGCGCTTCAGAACCGAGCGTCATGGTTTCGCCTTCAATGGTGACGATGTCCACACGCATGACGTTGTGCACGGTGAGGCCATATTTCAAACAGTGGACGCCACCGGCGTTTTCCGCCACGTTGCCGCCGATCGAACAGGCAATTTGCGAGGACGGGTCGGGCGCGTAGTAGAGCCCATAGGGCGCAGCGGCTTCCGAGATCGCCAGGTTGCGCACGCCGGGTTGCACGCGTGCCACGCGGGCGTCTGGGTCGACGCTCAAAATCTGTTTGAAGCGCGACATGACCAATAAAACGCCACGCTCAAGTGGGAGCGCGCCGCCAGATAGGCCCGTGCCTGCACCGCGTGTCACCACCGGAACGCCGAGTGCATGGCAGCGCTTGAGCAGGGTTTGTACGTCGTCGAGGGTTTCCGGCAGCGCAACCAGCATAGGCAGGATGCGGTACGCGGCAAGGCCGTCGCATTCAAAAGGGCGTAGGTCTTCTTCGCGATGCAAAAGCGTAAGCGAGGGCGCCGCTTCTTGCAGATCGCGTAAGACGTCGGCTTTTTCAAACGACCTTAGTTCGCCATCAAGACGTTCATCATAATGGATGTTCATGGGGCAGCTCCCGAAAGAGAAGAGGGCGCGGTGCAGGGTGCGGTTTTGATTTTATGGAATAGTTTTCCATAAATCTATTCATAAATCCAAGCCATCAATGTATCCCTGCATTCCAATGTGGTGCTGTCGCGATTCACCATTCTGTGCGTGAGGTTTCTTGTCCGCGCTCAATCCCGGTAATAAGGCGCACGCGACATTTTGCCGATCCCGGGATTGAAGCGGTTTGTTGGATCAAGTTCACGGTAGAAAGTTGCCAGCGCCTCCTTGGCGGGGTAAAGATGCCCAACATTGTGCTCAGCGGGGTATTCAGCGCCGCGCTGGTCGAGAATATCGAGCATCGCTTGCTTCAGCGCATTGACGTCGGCGCCCCGACGAAAGATGTAGTCTTGATGGAAAACATAGCAGAAAAAGTGGCCGTAATAGAGCCGGTAGACGATATCTTTCGAGATGCTCTCGGGCAGTTGTTCAAACCAGTTGGGGTCGTTGCGTGATAAGGCGATATCCAAGGCTAGAATGTCCTCGACATCTTGATGGTGGATGGTGCGGTAACGCACCGCCGCGCCGGCGGCGGCGAAGCGGTGAAGCATGGCGCGTTCGGCCTCATCCGCGGTGCATTGAAACCAGGCTTGATGACCAAAACATTCATCGAGGAATCGCTCGGTTTCTTCTGCCATATCCCCGTTAACGCGAATAATGAGGTGGTGCTCATACGCATCACGCCATGTGTTAAGTCGCTGGGGTAGCGGAGAAGGAACGATGCGTGAGACTGCCTGCAGAAAGTGATCCGTAAACGGCGCGGGGAGCAGCGGCAGCTTTCTGAAAAAGGCATCAACCTTGTTTTTTAGGCGAAAAGCCCCGGGCAGGCGCTGCGTGCCGAGCCACTTGATAAGCAGAAAGCTATCTTTACCGTAGCGTTTGGCGACATCGAAAAGTTCGCGATGCAGGTACTCCGTGGTAATGGGCAGGCGCTGAGCTTCGCGTAAAAAGCGAAAACGAAAATCTGCAAGCTCGTCAGGGTTATTGGTGCCCACATAATAGGTGGTGACGTCTTGCTCCTGCTCAAAGGTATCGAGACGCACCGCGAACACCGCTACCTTGCCCGCGCTTCCTGAGGCACCGAATAGTAGCCTGGGATCGTTGTTGTAACGGGCCGCGCCGGGCTGATCCACACCGCGAATAATCGACGGATAGTCATCGTCGGAGGCTTTGCCCGCGTCGTGATGCACGGCGTCAGCTGGGAAGTCCCCTTGCTCCACGCGCGCAAGGATCTCTTCGGGGGAGTCGCCTAAGTCGATGCCCAGCTCATTGATCAGTTCAAGTTCGTCGTTTTCATTGATGCGTGCGTAGAGGGCAAGTTCGGTATAGGCAGGCCCACGTCGGCACAGCGCGCCACCTGAGTTATTGCACACACCACCGATAACGGTAGCGCCAATGGAGGTTGAGCCGATAACAGAGTGCGGTTCACGACCCATGGGGGCAAGCGCCTGGCTGAGTTCAAATAGCGTCGCGCCGGGTAGTGACACGACCTGGCGCCCCTCATCAAGGAAATGCAGCCCTTTAAGGTGCATCGTGCTCAAGATGACCACGGGGCGATCGTACTGGTTTTTAGGGGTTGAGCCTTCCGTTAAGCCGGTGTTGGCGGCTTGTGGAATGATCACAGCGTCATGTTGATGGCATGCCTTAAGCGTTTCCCAAAGGGCTAACAAGTGGGTGGGGTAGACAACCGCAGCGGCGTTGCCATACCCAGAGCGGTATCCCGTTTCATGAGGACGCTTGGCGGCATCGTCAGTCACGATATTGGCACTGCCTACGGCAGCAGAAAGGGCATCGATGAGAGTAGAGGTCGGCATTCCTAAGCTCCTTTTTCTACCTGTTAGCGGAGAATGACGGGGCGCTTAACGGGCAGTGAGTAGTGGGCAGTGAACAGTAGGCAGTGAACAGTAGGCAGTGAACAGTAAGCAGTAATAGTATTGGCGATGGTGGGTATCAAGGTTATACAGCGTCACTGAAGAAAATGGCGCTAGAAAGAGGTTAGGAGGGCGCTAACTCTGTGCCCATGATGCTTTCGATAAAACCACCGCCTTCGCCGGGATTGCCCCGGCGAAGGTGATAGCCGTGTCTACCTAGGTGTTATCCGCTCAGCGCACTCATAAGCGGATCGCTAATGCCGATGACATAAAAGCCAATCAGCCCCAAGATGCCGGTGGCGATAAGGTAATAAATGGTCGGCAGAATCGTTTTGCGAATCGTGGTGCCTTCGCGGCCCAGCAGCCCAACGGTGGCAGAGGCAGCGACCACGTTATGAATGGCAATCATGTTACCGGCTGCAGCGCCGACCGCTTGCAGCGCTACCATAAAGGCCGTGGAAACGCCGAGCTGGCTTGCGATGTTAAACTGAAAGTCTGACAGCATCAGGTTCGAAACAGTATTCGACCCGGCAATGAAGGCACCCAACGCACCCACCATCGGCGCGAAGAACGGATAGACGCCGCCAACACCGTCAGCCACGAAGCGCGCCATGGCCACTGGCATCGAGGCAAGGTCCGAGCCATTAACACCCGAGTTGATCAAAATACGCACCATGGGAATGGTAAAGATCAACACAAAGCCAGCCCCGAAAATCGTTTTCGTGGAGTCGCTGAACGCCGCTTTGAGCTCGCCAACTTTCATGCGATGTAATAGCGCGGTCACCAGTACCACGGCCAACAGAATGCCGCCTGGCAGGTAAAGCGGCTGAATGCTGCCACTGATGCCTTCGCCGAGGATATTGTTCCAGCTGAAAGCAAAGGAGGTTAAAGCATTTTTGAGTGGCTCGATGACGCGTGAGGCCACCAGGAAGACCGCCAGCAGTACGTAAGGTACCCAACCCATGAAGGTCGAGATCGGTGCTTTGCCGGCGATGTCGTCCATCTTGATTTCAAGCTTGCCGATCCACTCGTCAGGCCAAGAAGTGGAGGGCGGGAAGTCCCACGTGTCTTTCGGGATCAAGAAGCCACGACGTGCCGCAGGCACCACAATGGCAAGGCCGACCATCGCGCCAATCATCGACGGGAATTCCGGCCCGAGCAGCACGCCTGCCAGCATATAAGGCACCACAAAGGCCACGCCGGCAAACAGCGCAAATGGCGTGATGGAAAGGCCTTCCTTCCAAGAGCGGTTGGCGCCAAAGAAACGCACCATAATGACAACCATGATAAGCGGCATCAAAACGCCCACAAGGCCATGAATTACCGCCACTTCACCCGCGATGAGACGGAAATATTCCATCCAGGTATAGCCGCCGGCTTCCAGCGCTTCGGTAATGCCGCCGCGATCCAAGCCGCCGGTGACACCCACCACAATCGGCGTACCAACCGCGCCAAAGGAGACCGGTGTGGACTGGATCATCATGCCCACGACAACCGCTGCCAGTGCCGGGAAGCCCAGGGCCACAAGTAACGGCGCAGCGACCGCGGCCGGAGTACCAAACCCAGAAGCCCCTTCGATAAAGCAGCCAAATAGCCACGCGACGATGATCGCCTGAACGCGGCGGTCAGGGCTGATGCCCGAAAAACCTTTGCGAATCGCCGTAATGCCGCCGGAATGCTTAAGCGTATTCAGCAGCAAAATAGCCCCGAAGATGATCCACAATATCGCAATGGTGAGAATGAGCCCTTGGAACGTTGACGCCAGAACGCGCGAAAACGTCATGTCCCAAGCGAGCAGGCCGATCAGTGCGGTGACCACGAAGACAATCGGCATGGCCGTTTTGGCCGCCATCCGAAAACCGATCAACAGCACGCCTGCCAGCACTAGCGGTACGAAAGCAAATAGTGCAAGAGTAGTTTCATTCATGTGAGGAACTTCCCCTCGTTATTGGTGATGTGCTCCAGAAAGGCATTAATCCGCAAAAGCGCCATGTGTTTTCCGGTGAAAGATACGGAGTCGATGGGGAGATGACTACTGTTGGGGAATTGGTATTACCATTTTTTTGGGAGCAAAAGTGCCACGCCCCGTTAAGTTTATGGCGCTAATATATTGTTTCGTAAACGTATTTATTCAGGCATGAAAAATAGTGACGGCATAAGCCGTTAGACTAATGGATAGTCACGAGTGACAGCGTTACACATAGGGTAACTTAGGCAGGCGCTGACCCACTTGCTAACGGCGCGAAGGACGGTCATGGTGACATGCTTGCTAACAAGCATAATAAGGATACTGCAATGACACGTACGCTTTATGATTTGTGTGGCCGCGATGAACGCCTGCGTTTTTCCCCCTACTGCTGGCGTGTGCGGATGTCGCTTGCGCATAAAGGGCTAGAGACCCAATTTAAGCCTTGGCGGTTTTTGCAAAAAGACGAACTTGCCTTTGCTGATTACGACAAAGTGCCGGTGCTGTGTGATGGCGATAAGGTCGTAACCGACAGTTTCGAGATCATGCGTTACTTGGATTCCGCTTACCCCGAAGCTCCGCTTTTAGGCGAAGGCGTAAGCTATCAGCGTGCGCTATTTTTTAAGCACTTTGTTGAGCGTAGCGTCACACCCGCGCTGTTTCGCATCGTGGCGCTGGATTTGCTTGCCGCCATTCACCCTGATGACCGCCCCTATTTTCGAGAAACCCGTGAAGCCCGTTTTGGCTGCACGCTAGAGGAATTTCATCAGCCGGAACAAGGGCGTCAAGCGTTGCAGAAAACATTGGCCCCCGTGCGCGAATTACTGCGTGAAACGCCGTTTCTTGATGGTGAGGTGCCCAGCGGTGTCGATTACCTGCTGTTTGGCAGCATGATGTGGGCGTATTGCGTGTCAGAACAGGCGCTTGTGCCACCTGCCGATGAGGTGGCGCATTGGTTTGAACGCATGCTGGCCCAGTACGATGGGTTAGCGGCTAGGGCCTTTACGGTGCGCGATTTGCCGGCGGCATAATAAATGAGAAAACTCATGTTGCGCTGCACAAAAAGCCCTGCTAGCTTGATTATTAGAAGAGGTTGATGCCTCTTAAACCGCTAGCAGCGCTGCTGCTGACGAGTTAACTCACTGCAGGAGAATGTGCCATGAGTAAGGCCGCTGAAAAAAACACGCAACAGCTCAACACTATTTTTGTTTCGCCCATGCGTAGCTATACAAACGCTGCGCTTGATTACTATGATCAAGCCGTGAGTGCCCAGCTCGACGCCGCCCGTGCTTACGCTGACATGTCAGTTGCGCAGATGCGTCTTTGGCTAGAGGTCAGTGACGCTGACAGCCTGAAAAAAGCGCTGGATAGCCAGCAGAAAGCTGCAGGTGACATGGTCGAGCGTTTTAAAAACGATGCGGAAAAGCTCACGTCGCTGGGACAGACTTTCATGCAGGAAAGCCAAAAGATGGCGGAAGAAAACATGAAAAACGTCACTGACGTTTCGCAGAAAGCCGCTAGCGAAGTAACGCAGAAAGTGACGCATTTGTAAGCGAGATTTTTTTACCACAAAACGCCACGGCCTAACCGCCGTGGCGTTTTGGGTTTAGGCGTGCTGTTTAGGCGAATTATTTTTAAGCGTACTGTTTTAAGCATACTGTTTTAAGCGTATGGAGGCGTGGCACCTCTAATTGTCATGGGATGTGCTTTATACTGGCGTATCAATAGCACCGTTACGTTTACCTGCATGGCCCGGGAGCATTATGAACGCACTGCATTACTCTTCCATTCGTCGTACTAAAATTGTGGCCACTCTTGGCCCCGCCAGCGACCGCGAGGGCGTTTTAGAAGCCATGCTGGCTGCTGGGGTTGACGTGGTGCGTCTTAATTTTTCTCACGGTACAGCGGAAGATCATCGTCATCGCCTGAACAATGTGCGTGAAATCGCCGCCAAGCTTGGGCGCAGCGTGGCAGCGCTTGGCGATCTGCAAGGCCCTAAAATTCGTATCGCGCGTTTTAAAGACGGCGCGGTCACGCTTAAGGAAGGTCAGCCATTTATTTTGGACATGGCCATGGACGGCGAAGCCGGCAATGCCGAGCACGTTGGCTGCGACTATAAAACCCTCGCGAATGATGTCGTCGCAGGTGACCGCTTGTTGCTTGATGATGGCCGCGTGGTGCTGGACGTAACCGGCGTTGAAGGGCAGCAGGTGCATACCAAGGTTGTAGTGGGCGGCAAGCTCTCCAACAACAAAGGCATCAACAAGCAAGGCGGTGGCCTATCGGCGCCAGCGCTGACCGAGAAAGATAAGGCTGACTTGAAGACCGCCGTCGACATTGGCGTGGATTATCTCGCTATCTCCTTTCCCCGCAACGCAGAAGATATGTTTGAAGCGCGGCGCCTGCTTGGCGACGCGGGTAAAGAGATTGGTCTTGTCGCCAAAATCGAGCGGGCCGAAGCGGTGGCGGATGAAGCGACCATGGATGCGATCATCGAAGCCTCTCAAGCCGTGATGGTGGCACGTGGCGATCTCGGCGTGGAAATTGGCGATGCCAAATTGGTGGGCATACAAAAGCGGTTGATTAAGCGGGCAAGGACACTTAATCGCGCCGTGATTACCGCCACGCAGATGATGGAGAGCATGATCACGGCGCCGTTGCCCACGCGAGCGGAAGTGTTCGATGTCGCGAACGCCGTGCTCGATAGCAGCGACGCGGTGATGCTTTCCGCCGAAACGGCAGCGGGGGATTACCCGCTGGAAACGGTGGAAGCGATGGCGCGTGTTTGCCTAGGCGCCGAGCGCGAAAAAGTCGCGCAAGAGTCCGGCCACCGCATCCACGAAGGTTTTACGCGCCCTGATGAAACGATTGCGCTCTCGGCGATGTACGCGGCAAACCACATGGAAGGGGTGGCCGCCATTGCCTGCATGACTGCCTCTGGGTATACCCCGTTGATCGCCTCGCGTATTCGCTCGGGGTTGCCCATTGTGGGGTTGGCGCATAACCCGGTTGCCCAGCGTCGCATGGCGCTTTACCGTGGCGTGGTCTCTTTGCCGTTTGATACCTCTGATTTGTCAGCCACTGAGCTTAATGACCGCGCATTGGCACTATTGGTTGAGCAGGGTATTGTAACGCCGGGGGATCATGTGATTCTTACCCGTGGGGATCACATGAACGCTCACGGCGGCACCAATACCATGAAAGTCATGACAATTACCGAAAAACACGCAAACCCCGCCGCATAATCATCGCCGAAAAGGAGTTCGCTAATGGGTGCATTACGATGGATAGCCGCGTTTGCGTTTAGTGTGATGTTCACTGCCACGGCATCCGCTAAGCCGCCGGTGGTAGCGGCGGCGTCGGATTTGCAGTTCGCGTTAAGCGAGGCCGCTGACGCGTTCACGCAGCAAACGGGTGAGCAGGTGCGGCTTAATTTTGGCTCGTCGGGAAATTTTCGCCGTCAAATCGCTCAGGGTGCCCCGTTTGAACTCTACCTATCTGCCGATGAAGATTATGTTTTTGCTCTGAATGAGGAAGGCTACACCCGCGATGAAGGGGTGCTTTATGCGGTGGGTCGCCTCGTGTGGTTGCAGCCGAAAGGCGCCGGTACGCTACCGCGCCAAGAGGCTCCCCTGGCCGCGGTAGAAGCGGCGATTGCCGCGCAAGCCTCGGGCGAGCGTCAGCGTATTGCGTTGGCCAACCCCGAGCATGCGCCTTATGGTGTTGCCGCGCAGCAGACGCTGGAGCACGCGGGGTTGTGGCATGCGACGACCCCGCTGCAGGTGTTAGGGGAAAACGTCTCGCAGGCAGCGCAATTTGCCTTGTCGAATGACACGCGCGGCGGGTTAGTGGCGTATTCGCTTGCGTTAGCGCCAGCGCTTGCCGAGAAAAGCGACTATGTCCTAATTCCTGAAAGCTGGCATGCGCCGCTGAACCAGCGCATGGTGCTGACACAAAACGCCGGCGAAACGGCCACCGCTTTTTACCATTGGCTACAAAGTGAAAAGGGGCGTGCTATTTTGCAGGACTATGGTTTTAGTGTCCCGGGTTTTAGCGTGCCTGAGTAATGGCAGGCGCGATGGATTGGGCGGCGCTCTCGGTTTCACTGCGCCTGGCGGCGCTGACTTGCCTAATTCTGCTGCCGTTAGGAATCTGGCTTGGCCGAGCCCTAGCTTACGCGCGTTTTCGTGGCAAAGGGCTGTGTGGGGCGCTGGTCGCCCTGCCGCTGGTGCTGCCGCCGACGGTACTGGGTTTTTATCTCTTGCTTAGTTTTAGCCGCGATGCGCCGATAGGCGCTTTCTGGTCGGAGCTCACCGGCAGTGGGCTGAATTTTACCTTTAGTGGCATTCTGCTCGCCTCGTTGATCGCTAACATTCCTTTTGCTGTGCAGCCCATCCAGCGGGCGTTTGAAAGTGTGCCGCGCAACCTTCGTGAAGCGGCTTGGTGCAGTGGGCTTGGCCCGTGGCAAACGCTCTGGCGCATCGAATTGCCGCTGGTGTGGCCGGGGGTACTGTCGGCGTTTGCGTTAACCTTTGCCCACACGCTCGGTGAGTTTGGTGTGATCTTAATGGTTGGCGGTTCAATCGACGGCGAAACCCGGACCCTGGCCATTGCCATCTACGACCGTATGCAGGCGTTTGACGAGCAGGGCGCAGCGTTAATGTCGGCGGTGTTACTGGCCGTGTCGTTTATTACCTTGGGGATTGTGTACGGGCTGGCCGGGCGCCGCAGGTGGGTCAGTGACTGATTTAAAAGTGTGTTTGGCGCAAGATGGACCGATTCCGCTGGCCGCTGATTTTACTTGCCGTCGGGGCGAGCTATTGGCGCTAGTCGGCCCTTCCGGTAGCGGTAAAACGACACTTTTACGCTCGATTGCGGGGCTCTATCAGCCTGCCGAAGGTCATATCGTCTGCGGCGAAACGAGCTGGTTTGATGGCAAAAGTAAGTATTCACTTTCGCCGCAAAAGCGTCGCGTTGGTATTGTGTTTCAGGACTACGCGCTATTTCCCCATCTGACAGCGCTGGAAAATATCGCCCTTCCTTTGCGTCACCTCCCTAAACCGACCCAGCGTGACCGCGCCGAGCAGTGGCTCTCAAGCGTGCGTTTGGAGGGGCTGGGACAGCGCTACCCTCATGCGCTCTCCGGTGGGCAGCGACAACGGGTAGCACTGGCGCGGGCGTTGGCCCGCGAGCCCGAGGTGTTGCTCTTGGATGAGCCCTTTTCGGCGGTGGATCAAGTCACCCGGCGGCGTTTGCAGCGCGAGCTTGCGTTGTTACGTCAGCAAATCGCCATTCCCATTGTGCTGGTCACCCACGACCTAGACGAAGCCACGGCACTGGCCGACCAGATTTGCGTGCTGCATGGTGGGGAGAGCCTCCAGCAAGACACGCCGGATCGGCTCTTTCGCCAACCGGCGACGCCTGCGGTGGCGCGCCTTCTGGATCGACATAACCTGTTTAACGCCAACGTCGTCACAGTGGATGGCCAGCGCTATTTGCAGTGGGGGCGTTTTTCACTAGAAGTGACCGAAGGGCTTGCGCGTTTTGCCGTCGGTGAAGCGGTCACCTGGTACCTGCCGCCGTCGGATATTGTGTTGCATCGGCGTGATCGCCCCTCTAGAGGCGAGCGTGAAAACCCGATACCCGCCATGGTCAGCGAAGTGGTGGCGTTAGGCGGAATAACCTTGGTTACGCTGCGCGTTGCTCACGGCGATATGCTACGTTTTGACATTGCCACCCACGCGGCGCGGCGCAATCATCTTGCTCCCGGTGCTATGGTGAATGTGTCACTTTTGGCGGCTGGGATTCATATCATGCCGGGCACACACGACCTCGCGCGTAGCGATTAACACGCGTGCCGATTAAACGAGGAAAAACCGATGAACCTGACACGTCGCGCGTTACTCACAGCTGCCTTTGCGCTTCCCCTGGTAGCAGCGTTTACGCCGCTAACGTGGATGGGGCAGACGCTTGCTAGTCAAGGGAGTAACGGCGAAGGGGAAGCCGCGCCATTAGAGCAGCGCCCGTTGGTCATTCACAGCGCGCAAGGCCCGCATCGGCTGAGTGTGGAAATGGCGCAAACTCAGGCGCAGCGGCAAAAAGGGTTGATGGGGCGCGAAGTGCTACCCGCCGATCACGGTATGCTGTTTACCTACGCGCGCGAGCAATCGCCCCACAATGGCTTTTGGATGTATCGCACGCTGATTGCGCTGGATATTGCTTTTATCGATAGCGACGGCACGATTGTCGCCATCATGACGATGCCGCCGTGTGAATCCGCGTCGCCGAGCAATTGCCGCGCCTACGCGCCGGGCACGCCTTACCATGCAGCGCTGGAAGTCAATGCTGGTTACTTTGAACAGCGCGGTATCTCGGTGGGCGACTGTGTGTCGCTTTCCGGCAACGCGGGGGCTTGCGGTTCGCCGTAGCGTTCGCAACGTACGACTTTCTTCAACGGTTGTGACGTGCCTAGAATACTAAGCCGACCTTGATTGGCTCGGCTCACGCCAGTAAAAACGACAACACAATAACGCAATAGGATTTGTTATGACGCTGACACGCTCAATGGCTCGTTTAACTGCCGGCTTGGCCGGTGCCGCCCTGCTTTCTGCTTCCCTTTCTGCGCAAGCACGTGAACTTTCTGTCTCTACCGTATTGTCTGATGCCTTCCCCTGGGGGCAGGCGGCAGAAAAGTGGGCAGAGTTGGTGGAGGAACGCAGCGACGGGGAGCTGACGCTGCGGGTGTATCCCAACTCGCAGTTGGTATCCGGTGATCAGACTCGCGAGTTCTCCGCCATGCGCTCGGGGTTGATCGACGCCGCCGTGGGGTCAACGATTAACTGGTCGCCGCAGGTGCCAGAACTTAATCTTTTCTCGCTGCCGTTTTTCATTCCCGATGAAGCCGCGGTGGATGCGGTTACCGGCGGTCAAGCCGGTGAAATGGTGTTTGAGGCCATTGAGTCGCGCGGTGTTATACCGCTGGCTTGGGGTGAGAACGGTTTTCGTCAGTTATCCAACTCCCAAGGCCCTATCAATGAGCCGAGCGACTTGGAGAACCTAAAAATCCGCGTGGTCGGCTCGCCGCTTTTCCAAGATACGTTTAGCGCCCTTGATGCCGACCCCACGCAAATGAGTTGGGCGGATGCCAAGCCGGCATTGACCACTGGCGCAGTAGACGGCCAAGAAAACCCGCTCTCGGTGTTTGATGTGGCGCGCATTGATCAAGTGGGTCAAGAGCACCTGACGCTTTGGAACTACATGAATGACCCGCTGATTTTTGCCGTGAACCAGCGCGTATGGCAATCGCTTAACGAAGACGAACGCACGTTGCTGCGGGAAACGGCGGTAGAGGCTGGCGAGTGGGAAATCGCCATGACCCGCGAACAAGAGAGCGAGCGCCTTGCGGCCATTCAAGAACGCGGCGTGACGGTAACGGAGTTAAGCGACGCCGAGTACCAGGCGTTTGTTGACGCGACGCAATCCGTTTATGAAAAGTGGGCGCCGCGAATCGGCGACGAACTCGTTGAAGCGGCACAGGCGGCCATCGACGCCCGTTAACGGTTGACCAAACGCTTGTTGTACTTCTCCACCGCCCTTGAATGGCCCTTTAAAAGCCAAGGGCGGTGAAGTCTGTGGGACTGTTTTAAAAGGTACGTCTGATGCAGGGGAGACCCGATGCGCGCCCAGAACGCTGGCTGGGGGCAATTGCTTTAATCATTATTGCGTTGATTAGCTTGGCGAATGTGGTCACACGCTACGTGACCGGCGGTTCGTTTTCTTTCACGGAAGAGTTTTCGGTATTCCTTCTCGTGGTGCTGACCTTTGCCGGTGCCTCTGTGGCGCTGCGGCGTAACCGCCATATTCGTATTGGGTTGTTAGAGCGGGCGCTGCCGCCGGGGCCGCGTAAGGTTTTAATCGTATTTCAAGCCTTAGGCGCCGCCGCCGTGCTGGGGCTGATTACCTGGTACGGCGCCATACTGGCTTGGCAGGAGTACCAGTGGGGCTCGCTCTCGCCTGGGCTTGGGTTGCCGCAGTGGTGGTATATCGTTTGGCTGCCGCTGCTGTCTGGCGCCATGCTATGGCGTTTATTTGAGCAAACCCGTGATCGTTTGACCGGGAGGCTCACCGATGAGCCCTGATGTGTGGATGATTTTGGCCTTTGCGGGCTTTCTGATCGCGGGAGTACCGGTGGCGTTTGCGCTGGCGCTTTCCGGGGCGGTGGGCATTTTGGCTGGGCTTTCGCCGGAGATGCTGGCAACGCTCGGCACCAATACCTACAACAGTGTTGCCAAGTACCCGTTGATTGCGATTCCGCTGTTTATTTTAACCGGGCTGATTTTTGAGCGGGCCGGGGTGGCGCTGCGTCTGGTGCGCTTTGCTCAGGCGTTGATTGGCCCGCGTCACGGCGGGCTGGCGCTGGTGGCGGTACTGGTGTGTATGATCATGGGCGGCATGAGCGGCTCAGGCCCCGCCGATGCGGCCGCGGTGGCGATGGTCATGCTGCCGAGTATGACCAAAGCGGGTTACCCCAAGCCATTTTCCGCCACCTTGATTGCGGCGTCCGCTTCAACGGCGATTCTTATTCCTCCTTCAGTGGCGCTGATTCTGTATTCGATTGTGGTGCCTGGGGTCGATTTGCGCGCGCTTTTTGCTGCGGGTTTGTTTCCAGGGATTTTGGCGGGTTTGGCACTTTTGCTTCCGGCGCTTTGGGTGTCCAAGCGTTATGGTTGGGAGGGCTCGCCAGGGGAAAGTGTTGAACGCCTCAGTGTGCGAGGGACGTTTAAGCAAGCGCTGCCAGCGCTGTTTGCTCCTGTGCTGATTCTAGGAGGCCTGCGCTCGGGGCTCTTTACCCCGACTGAAGCGGCCGTGGTGGCGGTGGCTTATGGCGCGGTAGTCGGGCTTTACCTTACCCGCGAGCTCTCATGGCGTGATTTGTGGGAATTATTCGGTGAAGCGGCCATTATCTCCGGCGTGGTCATGCTGATTATCGCCTTGGCGGGTATTTTTGCTTGGGCGGGTACGATGCTGGGTACTTTCCGCCATCTGGCTGAGTGGATTATCGGCTTGACCGACAACGGCGTGCTGCTGTTGATCTTCGTTATGCTTGCGGTACTGGTGGCGGGCATGTTGCTCGATGCGATCTCGATTTATCTGATCATGATGCCGATTTTAATCCCTGTCATGCAGCACTTTGAGTGGAACCCAGTGTGGTTTGGCATTCTACTGGCCATGAATATCGCCATTGGGCAATTCACTCCGCCGGTGGCGGTGAACTTGATGGTGACGACCGAAGTGGCAAAAATCCGCTTGGAGCACACGCTGGGCTGGGCATTGTTGTTTGTGCTCGCGATGGCGTGCGCCTTGGCGTTGGTGGCGGTTTTCCCTGCCATCGCGCTGTGGCTGCCGACGATGCTGGGCTATAACGTTTGACCCCTCCCCATTGGCATTGCATTTTGTTAGCAAATAAGTAAATTAAGAATTAAAATATTCTTTTTGGTTATTTGCTGCTTTAGGGAGTTCTTCATGTTGTTTCCGCCACGTTATTCCCGTTGGGTATTTGCGGTTTTAATGTCCATCTATATGGTCACGTTAATGACGTTTGTGATCACTTGGGCAAATACGGGGCTTTCGGAAGGTTTTGTGAGCCGTTGGTGGCGGGCTTTTTATATCGCCTGGCCGATTGCGTTTGGGTTAATTTTGATTGGCGCCCCCAAGTTGCAAAAAGTGACCGCTAAACTGCTAAAAACGCCAAGCGAAAAATGAATCATTTGTTTCATTTATTTCCTTTTTTGGCGACGATCGTTGCAATTCGATGCAGAAATTTGCAACTCTTGCCCTAGGTCTGTACCAATAGCCGTCCCTTATTTCCCGCGCGTGCAGGCACCATTACTTGGCGCCTGTCATAGCGGGCTGCGTCAAGGAGATGGTTATGAATCAACGTGTCAATTTTGCGCTTGGCGACCCCAGTGCCGAGGCCTTTGAAGCGCGTCAGTTTAAAGTCTATACCCACCGCCAATTGGATAAGATTGAGGCGCTTCAGTCTCTGCCTGAGGACCTGCAGTTTGATATGCGGGTGGTCAGCCAGGTGCTGCCGTTTCGTGTCAATGAGTACGTGATTGACGAGCTCATCGACTGGAACAACATTCCCGCCGACCCGGTCTTTCAGCTCACCTTTCCCCAGCGTGGCATGTTGCTCCCCGAACACTACGACGAAGTCGCTGAGCTGGTGCGGCAAGGTGCTTCAGTGGCTGAAATGAAACCGGCTATTGAGCGCATTCGCAGCGAGCTTAACCCGCACCCGGCGGGGCAGATGGATCTAAACCTGCCGCTGCTCGATGGCGAGTCATTACCGGGCATGCAGCACAAATATCAAGAAACCGTGCTGTTTTTCCCCAGCCAAGGTCAGGTATGTCACAGTTACTGCACCTTTTGCTTTCGCTGGGCGCAGTTCGTAGGGGATAAGGACTTGAAGTTTGCCTCCAACGAGGCTGATTCGCTGCACCGTTATCTCGCTGAACACATAGAGGTCACGGATTTGCTGATGACCGGCGGCGACCCCATGGTGATGAAGGCCAAACACCTGCGCATGTACCTGGAAGGGCTGATGCAGCCCGAGCTCGATCACGTTCAGGATATTCGCATTGGCTCAAAGAGCCTGACTTTCTGGCCGTACCGCTTTGTGACCGACCCGGACGCTGAGGATATCCTCGAACTTTTCCGCGAGCTGACAGCGGCTGGCAAGCACGTCGCCTTTATGGCGCACTTCAACCACTGGCAAGAGATGGAAACGCCGATTTGCCGTGAGGCGATTCGGCGTATTCGTGCCACGGGCGCAGAAATTCGCACCCAAGCGCCGCTTTTAAAGCATATTAACGACGATGCGGCGCAGTGGGCGAAGATGTGGACCCAACAAGTGCGTTTGGGGATGATTCCCTACTATATGTTTGTCGAGCGCGATACCGGTGCTCGCCACTACTTTGAAGTACCGCTGGTGCGCGCTTACGAGATCTACCGCGAGGCCATGAAGCACGTGCCGGGCTTGGCGCGTACTGCCCGCGGGCCATCGATGTCTGCCGACCCGGGTAAGGTGGAAATTCAGGGCGTTGCCGAGATTCATGGCGAGAAAGTTTTTGTGCTGCGCTTGATTCAAGGTCGCGATGCCGATTGGATCCAGCGCCCATTTTTCGCCAAGTACAACGAAGAGGCGACCTGGTTACACCATCTGGAACCAGCCTTTGGCGAAAGCGAGTTTTTCTATGAAGCTGAGTTCGCCGCTATGAAAGACGACAAGAAATCGCTGATCATGAAAGCGTCGTGATTGACCGGTGTAACGATGTCATTGTTATGCCTTATGTCATTTGCGTATAGCAATAAACGTCTCCTAAACGCTACGAGCCGCTAGACTGTTCACATGATGCAAAGCACTAGCGGCTCTTTGTATGCTTCGCTAAAAATCATTTTTTTCGCTAAAGTAGAGATAGCCGGTGTGAAGCTGATGCGTGTAATAGGCTGTCTTGAAAAGACTTTGGTGCCCTAGCAGAGGAGCCCCAACGATATTTCAGTGCTAACGGTTACCCGGCGTAAAACGCTTATAACATCAAGATAAAGAGGTGTATCCATGAAACATCATGTATTTTCTACCGCGGCTTTTTCTGGCGCGCTGCTAGGCGCTGCCATGTTTGCCTCACCGGCCATGGCTCAGGATGAAGAACAGTTCATCACCATCGGTACCGGTGGCCAAACGGGCGTTTACTACGTAGTGGGTCAGTCGATCTGTCGCCTGGTCAACCGTCTGGAAGACGCCAACATCAAGTGTAACGCGCCTTCAACCGGTGGTTCGGTGGCCAACATCAATGGCATTAAGTCCGGCCAGTTGGATATGGGGGTTGCCCAGTCCGACGTGCAATACCAAGCCTACCACGGCACCGGTAACTTCGAGGGAGATGCCTACGAGGATTTGCGCGCCGTTTTCCGTGTCCATGGTGAGCCGCTGACCCTGCTAGCCCGCGCCGACTCGGGTATTGAGACGCTTGACGACTTGGAAGGTAAGCGCGTCAATATCGGTAACCCGGGTTCTGGCCAACGCAACACCATGGAAGTGGTAATGGATGCGAAGGGCTGGACTGAAGACACCTTTGCATTGGCGTCTCAGCTGGATGCTGCTGAGCAGGCCGCTGCCCTGGCTGATAACAACGTCGATGCAATGGTCTATGTCGTGGGTCACCCCAACGGCTCTATCCAGGAAGCCACTACGACCGTCGATTCGCGCCTGATCCCGATGAACGACGAAGATATTGACGGCATCGTCGAAGAGTATCCCTACTACTCCAAGTCTGTCATTGCCGGTGGCCTCTATAAAGGCAATCCAGACGATGTTGAGACCTTCGGTGTGGCCGCGACATTCGTGACGACGGCTCAAGCCGATGAAGAAATCATCTACCAGACCGTCAAAGCCGTGTTCGACAACTTTGATCGTTTCAAGCGTCTGCATCCGGCTTTTGAGAATCTTGACCCGGAAGAAATGGTGTCATCAGGTCTGTCTGCGCCGCTACACGATGGCGCGGCGCGTTACTATCGCGAACAGGGCTGGATCGAGTAAGACGGCTCTTCTGAGGTAAGCATGCCTCGGTGAAGAATGCGCGGTCACCTCAGGGGGGCCGCGCATTCTGTGTTTGGGATGCCGAAAGGCATCATCTCGAAAATTCCAAGTCTAATGTTAAGAGCAGGTCACGCTTATGACTGAGGATAACAAGAAGGCTTCGGGATCAGCGGTTGATCTTGAGGATATGGTCGCTTCGACCGATTCAGGGGCTCGTAAGCCGGCCGGCATGCCCGGCAAGCTATTAGTAAGCATTGCGGCGGCGTGGTCACTCTTCCAGCTGTGGATTGCGTCTCCGGTGTCCTTTATGTTGGGTTTTGGGGTGTTCAGCGCGACCGAATCTCGCTCTATTCACCTGGCCTTTGCGCTGTTTCTGGCCTACATGGCCTATCCGGCCCTCAAGCGCTCACCTCGTGACCGCATTCCTATTCAGGATTGGGTCCTGGCGGCAGTGGCGGCTTTTTGCGGCGCCTATATGTTCATGTTTTATGAACAACTATCCCAGCGCCCCGGTGCGCCGATACTGCAGGACGTGATTATCGGGGTGGCGGGGATTTTGCTGCTGCTTGAGGCGACGCGTCGTGCGCTTGGGCCACCGTTGATGATCGTGGCATCGGTCTTTCTTCTTTACAGTCTGGCAGGTCCGTGGATGCCGGGTATTCTCTCTCACGGAGGGGTGAGTCTGTATGGTTTGGTTAACCACCAGTGGCTGACCACTCAGGGCGTATTCGGCATCGCGTTGGGGGTGTCGACCAGCTTCGTTTTCCTCTTTGTGCTCTTTGGTTCCCTGCTCGACAAGGCCGGGGCCGGTAACTACTTCATCAAGGTCGCCTTCTCACTGTTGGGTCACTACAGAGGCGGCCCGGCTAAGGCCGCTGTGGTGGCCTCAGGCATGACTGGCCTGATTTCCGGCTCTTCCATCGCCAACGTGGTGACGACCGGCACCTTTACGGTGCCGATGATGAAGCGTGTTGGTTTCTCCGCTGAAAAGGCGGGCGCGGTCGAGGTGTCGTCTTCGGTCAATGGTCAGATTATGCCGCCCGTCATGGGGGCAGCGGCCTTTCTAATGGTCGAGTACGTGGGTATCTCCTATGTGGAAGTCATCAAGCATGCTTTCCTGCCAGCGCTGATCTCCTATATTGCCCTGATTTATATCGTCCACCTTGAAGCGCTCAAAGCGAACCTTCAGGGGCTGGAAAGCAGTAACCCGCCTAAGCCGCTGGTGCGCAAGGTGGTTGGTTTTCTCGGCGGTCTATTGCTGATGATGATTACTGCGCTGGTCGTTTATTACGGCTTGGGCTGGCTAAAGCCAGTGCTCGGCGATGCTACACCCTGGTTCATTGCGGTGGCGTTGACGGTGGTCTATGTCGCCTTGCTGAAACTGGCATCAGGTTATCCCGAGCTTGAGCTTGACGACCCGGATACCCCTATCTATAAGCTTCCCGAGACGCGGCCTACCGTGCTGGTTGGCCTGCAGTACATCCTGCCGGTCATCGTGCTGATCTGGTGTCTGATGGTCGAGCGCCTTTCTCCTGGGCTTTCCGCTTTCTGGGCGACGGTGTTCATGGTTTTCATTATCCTCACCCAGCGTCCGATTACGTCGATATTTCGCCACCGTAGTGATGTGGGGGCGGACCTTCGCGAAGGTGCCATGGACTTGTGGAATGGCCTGGTCACGGGGGCTCGCAATATGATCGGTATTGGGATTGCCACGGCCACCGCCGGCATTATCGTCGGGGCGGTCTCCCAGACCGGTGTCGGGCTGGTATTGGCTGAGGTAGTGGAAACGCTCGCCATGGGTAACTTGATGCTGATCTTACTGCTGACCGCGGTACTCAGTTTGATCCTGGGCATGGGGCTACCCACTACGGCTAACTACATCGTGGTATCGGCGCTGTTGGCGCCTGTCATTGTGCAGTTGGGGGCACAAAACGGTCTATTGGTGCCGTTAATCGCGGTGCATCTGTTCGTGTTCTACTTCGGCATCATGGCGGATGTCACCCCGCCGGTGGGGCTTGCGTCTTTCGCCGCGGCGGCAGTCTCGGGAGGCGATCCGATTCGCACTGGTTTTCAGGCCTTCTACTACAGTCTGCGTACCGCGGCACTGCCGTTTTTGTTTATCTTCAATACCGACCTGCTACTGATCAATGTGTCATTCCTACAGGGGATCTTGATTTTCGTGGTATCGACCATTGCCATGTTGATCTTCGCCGCGGCCACTCAGGGCTTCATGATTGCCCGCAATCGCTGGTATGAGTCCATCGTGTTGCTGCTGGTGGCGTTTACACTCTTCCGGCCCGGATTCTGGATGGACATGATCCATGACCCCTACGAATCCGTGCCGCCGGCACAATTCGTCCAGGCCCTGGGCGATGTCGATGATGACGCCACCATGCGCTTGCAAATTGCAGGGACCGACGCCTACGGCGACCCCATGACTACCTATATGACCTTGCCAGTACCGGACGGCGATACCGGTGAGCAACGTCTGGAAAATCTGGGCCTGGAGCTGTTTTTCGAGGATGAGCGGGCCGTGGTCGATATGGTGGCTTATGGCAGCCAGGCCTCGGATTTAGGATTTGATTTCGATCAGGAAATCATTGAGGTGCTGGCCCCGGTGGATCGCTGGACCAAGGAGCTGATGTGGATTCCGGCCTTTCTGGTGTTCGGCCTGATTGTCATGATGCAACGCCGGCGGCGTGACAGCGTTACCGTCGCGACGTCCGCCTGAAGGAGAGATCGTCATGTACCATAAGATCATGTTGCCGGTGGACCTCAATGAAGAGGCGTCCTGGAAAAAAGCGCTGCCCACGGCCATTACCCTGTGCCAGACGTTTGGGGCCTCTCTGCATGTGGTGACCGTGTTGCCGGACTTTAAAATGCCGATGGTGGGGGCTTATTTTCCCAAAAACTTCTCAAAGAAGGCACATGACGCCATTAAAGAGGCACAGCATGCGTTTATTCAAGAGAACGTACCAGAGGATATTCAGACCCAAAGTGTCATTGTGGATGGCTCGCCGTGGGAGGCGATCATCAAAGCCGGTAAGCAGCTTGATATTGACCTCATCGTGATGGCCTCGCACAACAAACGTAAATTTGTCGATTACGTGCTCGGCCCCAATGCTGAGCACGTCGTACATCACGCTAAAATGTCGGTGATGATCGTGCGTTAATACCACAAAGCAGCTGATACGTCAGCAAGTGATACGCCCTTAACCCTAGGTATACGCCTGGGGTTTTTTATTAATGATGGCTAATGCACCAACTTTTTTATCGCAACAGAGCTCACTGGTGGATTTTTTGTACATAAGTTGCTTACTCGGCTCGTTAACTGACGCAAGTCAACTACAGTGAAGAAAGAATGTGATTAAGAAAATATTACAATGCTCACAGAAGGAGACATGCGATGAGCTCAACGACAACGAAAACACGCGAGCGTGCAGATGGGCCGACGGTAAAAATTAGCATCAACCCGGTAGGCATGGATCGACCCAGAGCATGGCTGACGGCGGGCATAGAAGACTTCCGGCGTGCACCGGTCATTAGCCTTGTTTACGGTATGTTTTGGGTGGGGCTAAGCATTGGGGTCACGGTAGGTGCCCTGAAATTGGGTTACTGGCATTGGTTGTTGCCGCTGATTGCGGGCTTTATGTTTATTGGCCCGCTTGTGGCCGTGGGGGCTTACGGCGTAAGCCAAGCCCTTGAGCGGGGACGCCCACCCAATTTGGGCGATGCGTTTGGCAGTTGGAAACCGCACGCGGGGCAGTTGGCGATGATGGGCGTGATGATGATGATCTTTTTCCTCGCTTGGATTCGGCTTGCGACACTGCTGTTTGCGCTATTTTTTGGCTTGGAGGCGCCAAGCGCTGACGTGCTTTATGCATCACTGCTCACGACACCCCAAGGACTCGGCATGCTGGCCGTGGGTATGGCAGCCGGTGGCGTGTTGGCCTTTGGTGCTTTCGCGATTACCGCTGTGGCGATTCCGACCCTCATGGATCAAGACCTAACCTTTATGGAAGGGATTGAAGCGAGTATTCGCAGTGTGGCGCGTAACTTTCGTCCAATGCTGCTGTGGGCGGCGATGCTCACCGGCTGTGTGATTATCGGCGTGTTGACCTTCTACATTGGCTTGGCGTTGATATTGCCGATGTTGGGCTATGCCAGCTGGCACGCTTACGAAGATTTGGTACATTGCGAACCGGTGGAAAAAATCGAGCCGTAATTTCAAGGCCTCCTTACCCGGTTTGCCCATTTTCTCTAACTGACCTTAATGACGAGATGACGTACTATTAACGTCATCTCGTTTTATTGTCAGCATGTTAAAGCTGAAAGTGAGGGGCTGTGGTAAGAACGCTTGTGTTGAAAACGTCTGTGTTGAAAGCGTCTGTGTTAAAAACAGTTGTGGGAAAAACGTTAGGATGGGGCGTTATTGTGCTGATGCTCAGCACGTCGCAGGGGCTGGCGCACGAAGAAAGCGATGCCAATGCACTCCCATTGCCGCAAGGTCCGGTAATTTTGACCATCACCGGGGCTCTCGACCGTGCCAATGTCGGCGATGAAGCGCACTTTGATCGCGCCATGCTCAAGGCGCTGCCGCAGCACGACATCCGCACGGATACGCCCTGGACTGATCAGGCCCACGATTATCGTGGACCACTCATGCGCGAGCTGTTAGCGCATGTCGGCGCGCAGAGTGAGCATGTTTTCGTGGCTGCACTGAATGGCTACGATGTGCAAATCCCTACGGATGATTTTGTCGCGTATGACGTCTTACTAGCGATGGAGAGCGACGGTAAGCCGATGCCCATCCGCGAATATGGGCCACTCTGGGTACTGTATCCTTTTGATTATCATAATGAACTGCTAAGCGAGAAAATGCGTTTTCGCGCGGTGTGGCAAGTCATGAGAATCGATGTTCTCTAAGGTGTTATTCCCGCGCTCAGGCCACCTGTTACGCTATCCACGGCGATTGACCGTGGTCGCGATTGTGGCGGTGCTGCTGCTGGCGTCTGCCTTGGTAGTCGCTACGCTGGCCGCTTGGCGACAAGACCACTTGACCCAAAGTTTGCGCGAAGATGTCTCTTGGGTGATATACAAGCTCGACCGCGATACCGTACAGCTGCTGAATCAGCTGCTAGTGGCGACTTCCGGCCCAGTGGCGCCGGCAACCCAAGACACACTTAACCTGCATTTCGAATTGCTTTACAGCCGCTTAAAGGTGCTTAACGAAGGCGAAATCAGTGGTTTGCTTGAGCAAATGCCTTCCGCCCGTGCGTTATTGTCCCGCATTGAAGCGCAACTAGATGTCCTCGACCCAATGTTTGAGCCGCATGAGAACATGTCGCCGCTCCCCGTTGTGGTGATCAAAGATGAATTGATGGCGCTCGCGCAGCTCACCGAACGTTTGATTATTACCACCAACAAGCACTTGGCTGAGTCAGCGACCGAAGAGCGCGCTCGCCTTCGTCAGCTTTACCCTCTCTTGCTCGCGCTGATTGTGGGGATGAGCTTAGCGGCGCTGTTAATCATTCTCTTTTTGATACGAGAGATGCGCGAAAGCACCGCCGCGCGGCGCGAACAAGAGCAATTAAGCCAGCGTTTGGAAGCGACCGCCAAGCAGGCGCAGGCGGCTAACGAGGCAAAATCGGCCTTTTTGGCCATGGTCAGCCACGAGATTCGCACCCCGCTTAACGGTGTGCTCGGCCTGAGTGAAATGCTCAGCCAGCCTCTGACTCGCCCGCAGCTTAAAGACTACGCGCGCACGATTCACGATAGCGCCATCCAACTGCTGGAGATGATCAACGAAATTCTCGATTTCTCCAAAATTGAAGCAGGACATTTAACGCTTAACCCCGTGCCAACTGAACTCGCTACCCTGCTTGAGCAGGTGGTGGCGCTATTCGAGCCCCGCGCGAGCGCCAAGGGCGTGACGTTGAAAACGCATATTGCCGCTGATGTACCGCCTTGGATCCACATTGATGCTACTCGGTTGCGGCAAATTTTGCTCAACTTGATGGCGAATGCGGTGAAGTTTACCGACCATGGCAGCGTCACGGTGACGCTCGAGGCTACCTCTCAGCGCTTACTCATCCGTGTTGCAGATAGTGGCTGTGGCATAAGCCACACACAGCAACAGAGTCTGTTTGAACCGTTTCAGCAAGCCGATGCCAGCGTGGCCCGACGCTACGGCGGCACTGGGCTTGGGTTGGCGATTTGTAAACGGCTTTGCCATGCCATGCAGGGGCGTATTGGCGTTGACAGCGAGCTCGGAGTTGGCAGTACTTTTTGGTGCGAACTGCCGCTAGTGCCCTCCACGCCGTTGGATGTGACCATGCCCACCACGCCCCGAAATGACTTGAGCGGGGTATCGCTTCTTTTGGTGGAGGATAATGCGGTCAACCGCAAGGTCGCCGTTGGCATGCTGCAGCATTTAGGCGCCGACGTTCGCTGTGCTGAAAACGCCGCGCAGGCGCAACGTATGGTCGAGGAGGGCAGTGTCGCGGCGATTTTGATGGACATTCAGCTACCCGACCAAGACGGTTTGGCCCTCACCCAGACGTTGCGCAGGCGCGGTGGATGGCTTGCCGACGTGCCGATTGTGGCAATGACCGCGGGCGGTATGGAAGGCGATCGCCAGCGCTGCCTGGCGGCGGGCATGGATGACTACCTGACCAAGCCGCTTTCGCTTGATGCGCTAAGCCAAATGCTCAAGCGCCAGCTAGGGGGTAACGAGTTAGGGGCTAACGAAGGCACAAACAACCCGCCAACGAGTGAACAACCTCCCTCAATGACCACTGCCCCGCTGGTCGATAGCCGTGTCCTGCAGCAACTAGAGACCACGCTAGGCCACGATAGCGTTGAGCAACTCATCGCCCTGTTTCGACAGCAGGCTGAAACCTACCTGCAAACGCTTAGCGCCTCGCTTGAGAACCCCGCGCGCGTGGCGTATTTAGCCCATCAGCTTCGCGGGGAAGCCGCGAGCATTGGCGCGCACGCCCTGGCCGATGCCGCCTTGAACATGGAGCGCCAAGCCGTGGTATACGCCCCGTTGACCCCCGTCTGGCAAGCGCTCACCGAGGTGGCCAACCAAACCTATGACGCGCTGAGTCAGCGCAGCTTGCTTTAATCTGGATACAAAAATCCCGGCGTTTGACGGCCGGGATTATCAGATTATAAATGGCTTAACCGGTTTTCAGTAAGCCGCTTATGTTTGCTGTGCCTCTTCGGGCGGCTCGCCAATGGTACCGGGCATCGCTTGCACGTTGCCAAGCTGCTGGCCGGCGAGGGCCAAAAAGTGCAGGTGGCGCTCGTACTCAGCGACCAGATCGCCAATGACTTGCCCGCGGGTATAGCCATTGAGGTCTTTATCCTGCCCCCCTTCGGCAAGGTGCACATCCAAGCGCACGTAGTAGTCATCGTCGGCGGGGATAAAGCTTGGTGTGCGCAGGCGGTGCGGGCAGATTTGATAGACAAAGCTAGTAGCTTCGCCAAAATCCACCTGCAGCGTTAAGCGCGGCAGTGACTCATTCTCTAGGGTATCTTCGGTGACATTGGCGCTTTGGCCACGGCTTTCAAGCTCTTGGGCAAATTGCGTCATTGCCGGGCGAATCGCATGCTCGATGGTCGCGGCGGCACCGGCGCGGTTGGAGGTATCCAGCGCGCGGTCCAAACGCTCTTTCCAGTCGCCGCCGGGGGCGCTGCCCGCAATCATACGGCGCGCATCGGCTTTGCTGCCTTCAAGCTTAAGCGCTTTATACATGCCCACCATGATGGCAAAAATCACCAGGGAGAACGGCAGCGCGGTAATCACCACGGCACTTTGCAGCGCGGCAAGTCCCCCGGCCATCAATAAGGCAATGGTGATTAAGCCAATGACCGCCGACCAGAAAATCCGCAGTTTCACCGGAGCATCGTGGTTTACGTCGCTCAAAATAGAGGTGAAGTTAGCCAGGACCAGGGCGCCGGAATCAGCCGAAGTGATAAAGAAGACAATGCCTAACACCGTCACCACAGCGGCGGTAATGGTGACCAGCGGATAGTACTCAAGCAGTGTGTAAAGCGTGGTTTGTGGCGTGCTCAACGCTTGTTCACCCAGCGCTGTCACCCCTTGGTTGGCGACGAGGTCGATGCCGCTGTTCCCGAATACCGACATCCACACCATCATAAACGC
Source organism: Vreelandella vilamensis (assembly GCF_031451755.1). Taxonomy (NCBI): domain Bacteria; kingdom Pseudomonadati; phylum Pseudomonadota; class Gammaproteobacteria; order Oceanospirillales; family Halomonadaceae; genus Vreelandella; species Vreelandella vilamensis. Next base: position 177,302 of record NZ_JARWAN010000001.1, read on the forward strand.
GAGCGGAATAAACAAGGCGCCAGCGACAAATTCACGAATGGTGCGGCCGCGGGAAATACGCGCCAGGAACAAGCCCACAAACGGCGTCCAGGCGATCCACCAGCCCCAGAAGAAGATCGTCCACCACATTTTCCACTCTTGAGCGCCCTCACCGTCATAGGCATAGGTATTGAAGCTAGCCGCCACGAAGCCGGACAGGTAGTCGCCTGCGTTGTTTACGACTTTATCCAAAAGCCCCAAGGTGTCGCCGGCGAAAAGCACAAACAACATCAAGCAAAGCGCCAACAGCATGTTGAACTCCGACAGCCGGCGGATGCCTTTTTCCACGCCGCTCACCACCGAAATTGTCGCCAACACCACCACCAGCGCAATCAAAATAATCTGCACCGAGAGGTTTTCCGGCACGTCGAACATATAGTTCAGGCCGTAATTGAGCTGCATCACGCCGATACCTAAGCTGGTCGCGATGCCGAAGACCGTCGATATCACGGCGGTGATGTCTACGGCATTGCCGATCGGCCCGTGAATGCGCTTACCCAATAGCGGGTAAAGCGCGCTACGGATGGCCAACGGCAGGCGGTGGCGGTAGCTGAAGTAGGCCAGCGCCATCCCCATCAACACGTAAAGCCCCCAGCCGGAGAGCCCCCAGTGCAGATAGGTTTGAACCACGGCGTTGCGCATGGCGGCTTGGCTTTCTGGCGTGAGATCGGGCGGGGCCAGGTAGTGGGCCACCGGCTCGGCGACGCTGAAGAACAAAAGGTCAATGCCGATGCCAGCGGCAAACAGCATGGCCGACCAGGAAAGCAGCGAAAACTCCGGCCGCGAGTGATCCGGCCCCAGGCGGATGCTGCCAAAGCGCGACATGCCGATCAACACGACAAAGACCAAGTAAGCCACAATTGCCAGCATGTAATACCAGCCGAAGGTTTTGCTCACCCAGGCGAGGCCAGCATCAAAAAAGGCCCCCGCTTGCTCGGTAAAAAGCATCGTGAGTACGAGAAAAACCAGAATCCCCGCGACACTGCCGTGGAAAACCACGGGGTTTAGTCGGTCGCGTGAAGGGGGCGTTAACGTGTCGTTCGCCATAAAGGCGGCCTCCTGTAGCCGTATCGGTGCGTGTCTATTTTGAATAAACGTTTTTTAAATGAACGTTCAAATAAAATACGCGGTTTACGCTGACGCTTCAAGCGAAGGGGGAGACAAACAGCGAATGGAAAACGACATGAGGGCGGTAATAAACGACAAAACGCCCGGAAAACCGGGCGTTAAGTGGCACTAATAAAAAGTGAGCTCAGCGGAATTATTCGCTGGTGTCAGGCGCCATGCCACGCTCACCGTGATAACCACGCTTATCGCGAGACTCCTTATGCATGTCGCGCATTGCCTCCTGCAACGCGGCTTGCTCATCCTCGGTCAGAATTTCCTGCATGCGGCCGTAGTGCGCTTCGCGCACTTCGCGCATGGCATCGTAGTGAGATTCTCGTGCCTCGTTGAGCTGAGTTTGCTTCTCTTCACTGATGCCCGCCTGCTCGTAAACCGCTTGGCGGCGCTCCTCCATACGCTCTTGCATACGTTCCGGCACATTGCCGCGCTCACCGGTTTTATTGCCGTGGTGGTCGGCGTTAACCGTGGCGGCGAAGGGAATGAAGGCGGCCGCAAGTAAAGCTGAGGCGAAAAACGCACGTGTCAGTTTCATGGTGAACTCCTTATGTTTAGACGCTGGACGCTATGTTGACGCCGAGCGTCATGTTGATGTTGAGGGTTAGTTGATATTGAAAGTATTGCCGGTCGGCGTGCAAACCGTATGCAGAGAGTGTGCAATAAACGTGACGTTATGCTTTAGGGTTTTACGACGTTAAGGGTGACGCCTGAGTTCCTGGCGTGGATACTAGCTAACCAAGGGGAGGGGATGTTTGACGGTTAAGGAGCCGACCACGATGAAACCAAGTCAACACACGAGACCGACAGCGAAACTTGCGCGTACCGTCTGGCGCTGTAGCGGCATTGGCGCGTTAATGTTGCTGCTGAGTGGTTGCGGGGTTACCCACCAAGCAAGCGAAGGCAAGCCAGCGTCAACGCAAGAGGCGCTGCGCGAACCAGTGCCCTTTAGCCGTCAAGCCGCGCGGCGATTCACGCCCGACGATTGGCCCGAGGTCTTACGGGCAGATGTCTACCTGCCGGAAACCTCAGGCGAGCCGCTGCGCCCGGCGGCGCTGGTGGTGCACGGCGGCGGCTGGCGCAACCGCGGCCGGAAAGATATGGAGCAAATTGCCAAAGCGCTTGCCGCGCAGGGCTATGTCACCGTCAATATCGAGCACCGCTTTGCCCCTGAGCACCACTTTCCAGCGCAACTTCACGACCTTCAACAAGCCATGCGATGGCTTCACGCTAACGCGGCTGATTGGCAAGTGGATACCGAGCGCATGGTGGGGGTGGGGTTCTCTTCCGGTGCGCACTTGGTAAGCCTGTTAGCCGTGGCAGGGGCTGAAGGGCCGCTGGCCGAGCCGTATGGTGGCGAGCATGCCCGGCTTGCGGCGGTACTCGCGGGCGGGTTGCCGAGCGATTTGCTTAAATTCAACGATGGCCGCTTAGTCGTGGATTTTATCGGCGGCACGCGAGCACAAAAACGCGAGGCTTACGTGCGGGCCTCCCCGGCACGGCAGGTGACAGGGGCCGCGCCGCCGCATTTTCTCTACCATGGCACGTGGGATCGGCTCGTGCCGGTGGATCATGCCACCGATTTTTATCAGGCGCTGCTCGCTCACGACGTGGAAAGCGAGCTTTACCTGCTGCGCGGGCGTGGGCACTTCGCCAGTTTTTTGTTTAACGACGAAGCGATTGAGGCCGGTATTGCCTTTCTTAATCGGCAGGTCGGGAATCGCTGACGATTAGCCTTCGGGCTCATATTTGTAACCCACGCCGTAAACCGAGCGGATGATGTCTTGCTCGGGCAGTACGTCAGCGATTTTCTTGCGCAGCTTTTTAACGTGGCTGTCGACCGTGCGTTCCGAGACGATGCGGTTATCGCGGTACATGTGATCCATCAGTTGTTCGCGGCTAAAGATACGCCCCGGGGCGTGCATCATCACCCGCAGTAGCTGAAATTCCACCGCGGTCAGGCCGATATCCTGACCGTTAGCGAGCGCTTGCCAGCCATCTTCGTTCAACGTGACCGGTGAGGCTGGGGGCTGTGCGGCAGTATCCGTCGCCTGGCTGCGGCGCAGCACCGCCTTAACGCGTGCCACCACTTCCCGCGGGCTGAAAGGCTTGCAAATGTAGTCGTCGGCGCCGAGTTCGAGCCCAAGCAGCCGGTCGACTTCTTCCACCTTGGCGGTCACCATGATGATGGCGATAGCCGGGTAGTGCTGACGGATCTCGCGGCACAGCGTTAAGCCGTCAACGCCCGGCAGCATTAAATCGAGCAGAATCAACGCAGGCGCTTGCTGTTCAAGCCACGGCATCACCGCCTCGCCGTCTTCCAGCGTGGTCACCGTAAAGCCGTGAGTTTGCAGGTAATCTGCCATCAAACGCGCAATCTTAGGCTCGTCTTCCACAATTAATAAAGAAGCATCGTTGGACATACGGTGTTTGTCTCTTGCGGTGTTGGTCTTTTATGTCGATAAAAGCGGGAAGAACAGCGTCCAGCGTAGCCCGCCAAGCGGTGAGTTACTGGCCTCTAGTGTGCCACCGTGGGCGTGTATCAGGGCACTGGCAATCGATAGCCCGAGGCCACTGCCGCCGCTGGCGCGGCTGCGCGAACCTTCCACCCGGTAGAGACGTTCGGTAAGACGAGAAAGTTCGCTTTCTGGTACGCCAGGGGCGCTATCTTCCCAGGTGAGCACCGCCTGTTGCCCTTGGCGTTTAAGCGTGATGCGAAGGTGGCCGGGGTTATCGGTATAGGCGCAGCTGTTATCCAGCAGGTTGCTCCAAAGCTGGCGCAGGCGCTGGGCATCGCCCTGAATGGTCACGTTGCTTTCAATGTTGGTATGTAAGGTAAGCCCGCGGTCATTCAGCCAGCGCTCGGCGTCGGCGAGGCGGTTTTGCAGGTTGTCGCTTAAATTAAGCGGGGATAGGTGAATATCCAACGCCCCAGCATCGCTTTGCGAGAGCAGGCGTAAATCGGCCACTAACCGTTCCAGCTGCTCAACCTCTTGGGCGAGCGAGCCTAGGTTTTCTTGGTTGAGCGGGCGAATGCCATCCTGCATGGCTTCGATCTCGCCGCGCAGCACGGCAAGCGGCGTGCGCAGCTCGTGAGCGGTATCCGATACCCAGCGGGCGCGGGCATCGCGGCTGGCTTCCAGCGTCGCGGCAAGGACGTTGAAATCCCGCGCCAGGCGCGACAGTTCATCACGGCCGCGTTCGGGCAAACGGGTGTGGTAGTCGCCGCGGGTTAAGCGCAGCGTGGCGCCGGCCAGCGCCCGCGCGCGTCGCCCAAGCCACCACGACAGCCCGCCGGCGAGCAGTAACGAGGCAAGGCCCAGCGAGAGCACAATAATCAACAGGTTGCGTTGCTGTCGCTCTAAAAAGCGGCTCTCCATGCGCTCCATCATTTGCTGCGGCGGGCGAAACCCTAGCGTGCCGATCACGTGCTCATCCACTTTTAATACCAACCACTGCCAATCACCGGCGCGCTGCGCTTGCTGAGGGATGATAAATCGGCCATCGCGGGCACGCAGGGCAAAATCCCGCGCTTCCCCCAGCGGCGAGGGGCGCTCGCGGTGCGATTGGCCCAACGCGTGGCGCACCACAGCGGGCCAGCGCTCAGGCTCGCGCGCTAACCATTCCCAGCTTTGGTGATACTGCCAACGGTTGACTAATCCATCTGCTAGCACGCGGGCACGGCGCTCCTGGGCTTGGTTGAGGTAATCCAGAAAGCCGCGGTCGATACTGTAAGACACCGCCATGAACACGCCGGCGGAAATAGCCACGTTGACGCTTAAAATGATCGCGAAAAGCTTAAGCCCGAGCCGCGATGGCCGCCACGCGAATGTCTTGCTCATGGGGTGACCTTGGGGATTGGGTGGGTGAGTTGGAAGCGCTCGCGTAGGTTTTCAAGGCCAAGGTAGAGACATGGCACCAGCACCAGCAAAATCAACGTCGCGAACAGCATGCCAAAGCCAAGCGAGATCGCCATCGGGATCATAAAACGCGCTTGGCGAGACGTTTCCAGCATCATCGGCGCAAGCCCCAGAAAGGTGGTTAAGGTGGTCATCATGATCGGCCGCAAGCGGCGGGTCGCGGCGGCCACGATGGCCTCGCGGGCGGCCAAGCCCTCGCGGCGTTTGCGGTTAGCGTAGTCGATCAGCACCAGGGCGTCGTTAATCACCACGCCCGAGAGTGCCAGCATCCCCAGTAGGCTGATAATCGAGAGGCCAAAGCCCAGGATCACGTGGCCGCCAATGGCGCCGACGATGCCGAACGGAATCGCGGCGAGCACTAAAAGCGGTTGGGTGTAGCTGCGAAACGGAATCGCCAGCAGGGCATAGAGCGCACCGAGCATCAGCCACATGGCCGTGCGTAATGCGGCGAGGTTATCCGCCGTGTCCTGCTGGCGCCCGCCTAAGCTGATGTCCAACCCGGAAAACTCGGCTTTCAAACGCGGGAACACGTCTTCTTCAACGGTGGCGAGCACCTGGTTAATGGCCGTGTCGCCTTGGGTATCGGCGGTGACGGTGATAATGCGCCGCCCGTCGATGCGTTGCAGGCTGCTTGAGGCTTGGCTTAGCGTTATATCCGCGACCCGCGAAAGCGGCACGCTCAACCCATCGGGGGTGCGCACCGGTAAGCGGTAGAGTTCACTCAAGCTGTCGCGCGCCTCTTTCGGCAGGCGCACGTCCACGCTGATTTCATGGCGGCCGACAAATTGCTCGACGGCGGTAGCGCCTTGCAGCGGGCCGCGCAGCGCTTGCGCTAACTCGCGGCCGGTAAGGCCCAGCGCGCGCCCCTCGTTGGACAAGCGCATTTCCAGCTGCGGCTTACCATCACCTAGGCCGCTGTCGATGTCGATCAAGCCGTAGTCGCCAAGTTCCGCGGCCAAGCGGTTGGCGGCGTTTTCCAACACCGGGGTGCTCGGGTGTGAGAGGCGCAAGCTCAGCGCCGCCCCGCTGCCGGGGCCGCCAGCGTCAGATTCAAAGCGCACCGATTGCGCGCCGACCAAGTCACCGCTTAGCTCCCGCCACTGGCGGGCGATCCGTGAGGGAGGCCAGTCATCCAAGCTGTCACGGGCGATGTCCAGGCGCACGCGTAGGCTTTCGCCGTCAAGCTGGGTGCGCGTGCTGCTAAAGGCAAGCCCGGCTTCACGCTCGGCTAGCGCCTCGGCGGCGTCAAGGAGTTGCTGGCTTAAATCACGGCTGAGGGTGATTGGGCTGCCGATGGGCACCGTAATGCTGGCCTGTACCTGGTCGGACTCTACTCGCGGCATGAGCGAAAACCCCAGTCGGCCGCTCATCGCCCAGGCCAGTGTGACCACCAGCACGGTGATACCTACCGCCACGGTGAGCAGGCGCTGGTTAAGCGCGCGTTGCAAAAACGGCTCAAACTGGTGATACGTCACATGATGAAGCCCTGCCTGCATGCGCTGGCGCACGGCTTCAAGCGGGCGCTGCCAGGCAGGCGTTTGGCGCGGCTTGTGGGCATGGGCTAAATGAGCGGGGAGGATAAACAGCGCCTCCAGCCAGGAGATCAAAAATACCGTCACCACGACCAAGGGCACGGTGGCAAAAATCAGCCCTAAAAAGCCGGGGAGAAACAGCAGCGGCAAAAACGCGACGATATTGGAAAGAATCGCAAACGTTAGCGGGGTGGCAATTTCCCGCGCGCCGCGTACCGCCGCATCGCGCCGCGAATAGCCTTGCTCGCGATAGCTGTAGATATTTTCCCCCACCATGATGGCGTCATCCACCACAATGCCGAGCGCAATAATAAAGGCAAACATCGATATCATGTTGATCGACACGCCAAGCCAGGGCAGAAACAGCATGGCGCCCAAGAAAGCGGTGGGAATCCCGAGCGTTACCCAAAACGCCAGGCGCGCTTCTAAAAACAGTGCCATCAATACCAATACAAGCGCCAAGCCTAGCCAGGCATTTTTCAGCAACAGATCCACCCGGCCTTGATACACCTCGGAGGTGTCGCGGGAGATATCCAGGCTCACGCCCTCGGGCAACCCCGCGCGCAGGCGATCAAGCTCGCCTTGGACAGCCTCAGAGATCCCGGTGGGCGTTTGGTTGCCGATTTGATACACATTCACCGACAGCGCGGGCTCGCCGTTGTAGAAAATTTCGCGGTCGGTTTCGGCAAAGCCCGCGCTGACTTTCGCGATATCGCCAAGGCGGACCGGCGCGCCTTGGGTACTGGTGATGACGGGCAGGTCAGCAAAGGCCTCAACGCTGTCGCGGCGGCCCTGGTAGCGAATTAGCCACTCGCCTTCCTGAGTTGTCAGTTGGCCGCTGGCCAAATCCAACGCCTCGGTGCCAATGCGCGTGGCAAGCGCTTGGTGATCCAGCCCGAAGCGTTCGATGGCTTCGGCGTCTAAGTGCACTTGAATCTCGCGGGCGCGATTGCCGGAGAGCTCCGCGCGGGCAATGCCGCTGGTGGCCTGTAATTCGGCGCGTACGTCTTCGGCCGCGTCGTGAAGGGTTTGTAGCCCTACGTGGCCGTATACTTGCAAGCTCAGCACACTGCGCGAGCGACCCGACAGGGTAAAGCGCGGCGGGTCGGCGGCGCTGGGTAAAATGGTGATGGCGTTTACCGCCTGCTGAATATCCTGATAAACACGCATCACGTCGACGCCATCGGTGAGCTCGGCGCGCACTTGGCCGCTGCCCTCGTTGGCGGTGGCGGTAAACTCATCGATGCCTTCTACATCGGCAAGCGCGGCCTCCACGGGGAGCAGCAGGCTCTGCTCGATATCCTCCGGAGTGGCGCCGGGGTAGCTGATGCTGACGGTGACGATTTCCATTTCGAAATCGGGGAAGAGCTCTTTTTTGATCGCAAGCGACGTTATCAGGCCGCCGGCAATCAGCAGGATCATCAGTAAGTTTGGCGCGACGCCGTGGTCGACCATCCATGCCAGCGGGCCACGGCGAGTCATTGTGCGGCCTCCCGCACGCGCACGCGCTGGCCGTCACTGGGCTGAGCCAAGCCCGCGACGACCACGCGCGTATCCGCGTCAAGGCCGGTGCGCACCAGCGCCTGCGTTTCACCGCGGTAGGCAAGGGTAACCGTGGTTTGGCGCAGTTGGTCATCGTCATCAAGCGTCCATACCACATCACCCGGCCTAAGCGCTGACGAGGGCAGGGCGATTAGCGCCTCTCGCGGTTTGGGGTGAAGTATCGCGCGCACGATGTCGCCTAAACGCAGCGCCGGGCCGCTGCTCTCAAGTGCTAGCGGGTCCTCCACGGCGATTAAAACCTGCGCCTGCAGGCCGTTTTCTTCCAGGTTAGGCAGGATCGATACCAGCTCGCCCTCGCGTTGCTCACCTGTTGGCCAGCCTCGGCTGGTTAAGGTGACGCGATCCCCGACTGCGAGCCACCCTAACCATTCCCCAGGCAGGGAAGCGCGCACCCAAAACTGTTCAACGCCGACCAAGTGAATCACTTCGCTACCCTGGCTTAACAGGCTACCGGCACCGGCTAAACGCTCTCGCACCATGGCGCGCCAAGGCGTGGTGAGCGTGGCGCGTTCCAGGTTCAGCGCGGCCTGATCGCGGGCGACGCGGGCTTGGGTAACGCCCGCCTGGGCTTGGCGTAGTTGCGGCTCGCGCAGCACCAGTGCCCGGCGCTCAGGCGAAAGCTCACGACCAAACGACTGATATTCGCTGCGCGCGCGCTGCTGCTCGCCCTGCTCAAGCGCTAACTGCGCTTGGGCGTTAGCAAGCTCAGCCTCGGCGTCCTCTAGTGCCAGGCGTAAATCGGCCTGGTCGATGGTCGCGAGTGTCGCGCCTTGTTCCACCACGCCACCAGGCACCACGTCCTGGCCGAAATGGGTTAGCTCGCCGGCCACGCGGCTAGCGATATTGGCCTGCTGCTCGGCCTCCACGCGGCCAAACGCCTCTAACGTTGGCGCTTGCTCAACGCGTTGGGTGTGAATGACCTCCACCAGCGGCGGGGTGGGCTCTGGCGGCGGGCGACGCTCGATGCGCGGCGGCTGATTAAGTAGCCACCATGCTAGCGTGGCCCCGCCGACAAGTACCAACAACGCCGCCAGCGCGCCGAGGTGAAAGCGGCCCGTTTGGCGAGAAAAGCGAAAGCGAGAGTCAATCATGTACGTGGCAGCGTCCCTGTGGCGTAGAAAGCATCCAAGAGAATAGCGTTATTCCCAATATAAAAAACGACGGCAATGTCAAAAGCCGACGAGAGGCGAAAGCGTTGTAAAGCGCAGTGTGTAGTATCGCCAGTGTCAGTGACGCGAGAAGGCACACAATGTGGAAAGTCTGTGCAACTAGCGATGTTACCTGGCAGGGAATGCGTCGGCGGGCGTTAAGAGCCCGCCGCAAAGGCTGAGTAAAACGCTTAGGATTTACCGGCGGTAAAGCCGCCATCAACCAGTAGGTGCGCGCCGGTGACAAAGCTGGCTTCGTCGCTGGCGAGGAATAAAAAAGCGTTAGCGATTTCTTCCGGGCGACCGAGGCGCCCCATGGGGTGCAGCTGGATTAACCCTTGAATCAAGTCGTCGTCGAGCGCTTCCAGTAGCGGCGTGTCGATATAACCTGGGCCAATCGCGTTGACCCGTACGCCTTTTGGCGCGGCTTCGATACCAAGGGTGCGGGTCATATTGACCACGCCGCCTTTGGCCGCGGTGTAGGCGGCGGTTTGCGACTGACCGAACACACCAAGGATGGAGGCGCAGTTAACGATGCTGCCGCTGCCCTGGCGATACATGACCTTAAGTGCGGCGCGGGCGACGCGAAAAACGCCATTTAGGTTGATGTCGATGATGCGCAGGTATTCGTCATCGCTGACTTCATCAGAGGGGCAAAGCCCGCCAATCCCGGCATTATTGAACACGGCATCGACGCTGCCAAGCTCGGCCACCGTCTCCTCAAAGAGCTTATCGACCTGGGCGGTCTCGGTGACATCGCACACCTTAAACAAGCAGCGGCCGCTGTATTGATCGTCAAGCTTTTGAGCGTGGGCCGCGCCGTCACTGCTTTCTATATCGGCGATCACCACGCTCGCGCCCTCTTCCAGGCAGCGCTTAACGCTTGCCAAGCCAATACCGCTGGCACCGCCGGTCACGATGACATTTTTTTCGTGTAGTCGCATAAGGTGTCACTCCTTGGATCAATTTCTTTGGCTTTGCCTTTCGGCATTTTTCCAGACAGGGTTAGCCCAAGCTCTAAGATGTATAGCTGAATATGGCGTGTCAAGCACATGCGGTTTTTCGCTGCGAAGGGTTTTACTGCGACAATGTTGATAAATTGTCAGCATAGATAACGTCAAGGAGAGCTATATGCCGTCACATTCGTTACTGCTCAATGCCGATATGGGCGAGAGCTTCGGGCCCTGGGTCATGGGGATGGATCACGAGGTGATGCCGCATATCGATCTGGCTAACGTGGCTTGCGGGTTTCACGCTTCCGACCCCGATGTAATGCGTATGACGGTGCGCCTGGCGCGCAAGCATGGCGTCACGGTGGGAGCGCACCCGGCGTATCCGGATATGGTCGGGTTTGGCCGCCGCTCGCTTTCGTGTTCGGCGGAGGAAGTCGAGAACCTGGTGCTCTACCAGCTCGGGGCACTAGCGGGGGTGTGTCGCGCCGAAGGATTAACGATCGGCTACGTTAAGCCCCATGGCGCGCTCTATAACGACATGGCCCGCGATCCGGAAATCATGACTGCCGTTATACGGGCGATTCTGGCCTTTGATGCGTCGCTTCCTTTAATGACCATGGCGACCCGCGATACGCAATCTGCTCGCGCGCTGGCCGCCGAACACGGCGTCACGCTGTGGTTCGAGGCATTTGCCGATCGCGCCTACGACGAAGAAGGGCGCTTGGTGTCGCGGCGTGAAATGGGGGCGGTGCATCACGACCCGGACGTGATTGTCGATCAGGCAGTGCGCATCGCCCGGGGGCAGCCGCTAACCGCCTGCGATGGCAGCGAGCTGATACTTGAGGCGGACACGCTGTGTGTGCATGGCGATAACCCGGAATCTATTGCGGCCGTGAAAGCCATTCGCCAGGCGCTCACCGACCACGCTCGCCAGGAGGCAGAGATAGGAGACAGATAAGTGAGTGCAAACGGTCAACACCTGCCCCGACTTGAGGCAGCCGGCTTGGATGGCTGGCTGGTGCGGCTATTCGAGCGTATCGACGAAGACAACCTCGCCTGGATCAGCGCGCTGGCGCGCGAGTGCGAAGCGGCGTTCGGGTCCGCGCTTATCGATTTGGTGCCGTCTTACACCACGCTGCTGGTGGTATTCGACCCTATGCAGCTAACCCCGCCAGCCGCACGACAGCGCTTATGCCAACGGCTCGGCCAGCTAAAGCCCGACGACGCCGCACTGGCGGGTAACGTGCACGAGCTACCGACCTGGTATGACCCAAGCGTTGGCCCCGATCTAGCACGCGTTGCTCAACATGCGGGCTTAAGCGTTGAGCAAGTGATTGATTGTCATGCTAGTACGACGTATCGCGTGTTTGCTTTGGGCTTTGCGCCGGGGTTTGCGTTTATGGGGCTGTTGGATAAAACGCTGGAAGTCCCACGGCTCGACACCCCGCGTCAGCGCGTGCCGGTGAACAGCGTGGCGATTACCGGGCGCCAGACGGCGGCGTACCCTGCGGCCACACCGGGCGGCTGGAATATCCTCGGGCGCACAGCGGCAAAGCTCTTCGACCGTGAGCGGGAGGGGTTTAGCTTGTTAAACGTGGGGGATCGCGTGCGCTTTGTGCCGGTGGATCGAGATACCTTCGCCAGCAAGGGCGGCGATACCACCCCCGTCGATGACACCTAGCGACTCGTAAGGAAAGCGAATGAGTGAGGTAGGCCTATGACAGAGACAAACCACGTGGGGTTTCGTGTCGAGCGCGCGGGGCCACTGGCGCTTTTGCAGGATGCCGGGCGTTTTGGCGTGCGCCGCCTGGGCGTGACGCAAGGTGGCCCGGCGGATTTACACGGCTGGGCATGGGCCAATCGCCTCGCCGGAAACCCGTGGGGGGCGGCCGCGCTTGAGGTCACCTTCGGCGGATTAACCCTAAAAGCACAGCGCGATCTCACCATTGCGGTAGCCGGCGCCGACTTGGGGGTGACCCTGGATAACAAACCGCTGCCGCTTTGGCAGCCGGTCAAGGTGGGTGAAGGGCAAACGCTGTGCTTTGGCTCGCCGATGAATGGCCTGCGCGCGTATCTGGCGGTCGCCGGCGGTTTTAGCGCCGAGCCGGTGCTGGGAAGCGTGAGCTGCGTTTCACGCGAGGAACTCGGCGGCTTTGACGGCCACGGCAGCAAGCTCGCCGAGGGCGATCGTTTAACGGTGAGCGACAAGGCTGGTCAATCAATAAAGCCCACTCAGGCGCCTGATATTGACCGTATCGACTACCGCACGCCGGCAACGCTTGCGCTGTTGCCCGGCGCGCAGGTAAGTGATTTTACCGGCGCGAGCCTTTATGCCGCGTTCAACCAGGCGTGGCAAGTGGATGATCGCGCCGACCGCATGGGCGTGCGTTTGACCGGCCCAAGGCTTGAATGCCGCCTTGGCGCGATGATCTCCGAAGGCATTGGCCTCGGCGCCGTTCAAGTGCCGCCGGATGGCCAGCCCATCGCCTTGCTCAACGACCGCCAAACCATCGGCGGCTACCCACGCCTAGGCGCGCTGACGCCGCTCTCCGCCGCGCGCCTAGCGCAATGCTTGCCCGGTCAGGAGGTGCGGCTTAGCGCTATTTCAAGTGAACACGCCCTGATGTCGCACCGACGTTTTAGGCATTGTTTCGCCACCTAGCTGGGCGAGCCGGCTGCGCGATTAATGTCTGATATGTATTTATAGAATATTATTATTCATTTATTATTGATGATGGGGTGCTAAAAGACACCGTCAATTCGGTTGGGAGCAACGACTATGCGCTATGTTTTACGCTGCATTTTACTCAGTGGCCTATTGTTTTCGGCGGTAAGCTGGGCTCAGACGCCGTTAGCCGTGGAAGACGCGCTTTCTGAAGCGACGCTACCCGATGCTCACGGCAATGAGTATCAGATCCCTTACCCTGGTCTTCGCTATCTTTTATTCAGCGACGATATGGACGGGAACGAACTGATGGAGCAGGCATTTGGCGGCCTGGATAAAGGCGAATTCACGGCCGCAGGCCTAGCCTATGCGGCCGATATCAGTGGTATGCCCGGCCTTATTGCACGCTTCATCGCTGTTCCATCGCTACGTGATTATCCCTTCCGCGTATTATTGGCAAGAGATGAAAGTACGCTTGCCCACATTCCGCGCGAAGAAGGCCGCGTCACCGTGTTAACGCTGACTGCGGACGGCACCGTGTCACACATACGTTTTGTGAATCACGTAGACGAACTCAAGGCGCTACTCTCTTTCCGCTAGCGCCATGTGGTTAGTCGTGTATTGGGTTCGCCGCGTACGCCCTGACACTCAATATTTTGTGCAGAAATTTATGCCTTCCGGAGAAATTTATGTCTGATGCACTAACGCTTGGTTGTCCAAACTGCCTAGCGATTAACCGTGTTAACCGCACACGGTTAACGGATAACCCGACTTGCGGCAAATGCAAAACCCCACTGTTCACCGGTGAGCCTGTGACGCTGACGTCTGCCAATTTCCATGCGTTGGTCGAGCGTAGCGAAATGCCGGTCGTGGTCGATCTCTGGGCGAGCTGGTGTGGCCCATGCAAAATGATGGGGCCGATTTTTGCCGACGCGGCTCGCGAACTGGAACCGCGTATACGTTTCGCCAAGCTCGATACCGAGGCAGAGCAAGCGCTTGCCGGGCGCTTTAATGTGCGCAGCATTCCTACGCTTATCGTGTTCAAAAATGGTCGCGAAGTGGCTCGCCAGGCTGGCGTCATGCAGCAGGCCCAGCTACGCCAATGGCTAACTCCCCATTTGATTGAATAGGTTGTTATTCCAGCCGTTCTCAAAGCCCTTTTGGCGAATCAAGTCGGCGGCGCGGCTGGCGATGGCAGTGACCGGCATGGTGGTGTTGCCGCTGATCAGCCGCGGCATAATCGACGCATCCACCACGCGCACGTTTTCCAATCCGTGTATCCGCAGTTCAGGGTCTACCACGGCCATTGCGTCGCTGCCCATGCGGCATGTCCCCACAGGGTGGTAGATGCTTTCGGCGCGGTGACGAATGTCTCGCTTTAGGGCGCTTGTGTCCGTCACGCTGGGGCCGGGTTGCCATTCCTTTTTGCCCAGTTGGCTAAGAGAGGGCTGGTTCATGATCTCGCGCGCGGTCTCCAGCGCCCGCAGCATCCCCGCCATGTCTTGAGGCTCGCTCAGGTAGCGCGGGTCAATCCGTGGGCTATCACTGGGATTGGCTGATGATAGGCCAATCTGGCCGCGGCTAGCCGGGCGTAGCAGGCAAGCGCGCAGGGTATAGCCGAAATAGCGTATCGTGGGGCCTAGCTGGCGGCCGTGTTTCACCTCGACGGCGGGAAGGAAGTGCAGCTGCACATCAGGGCGAGCGCTATCGGGGTTGGTGGCGACAAAGCCACCGGCTTCGGCCAGGTTGGAGGTAAGCTCACCTTGACGCTGATTGAGATACGCTTTTAACGCTCGGTAGCCTCGGGGCCAATAACGTGGGTGCAGCGAAATGCTGTGGTGGCGCTGCTCGTGCCAGATCACGCTGATATCAAGATGGTCCTGCAAGTTGTGACCCACGCCGGGCAGGGCCAGCTTTACGGGAATGCCGTGCTGTGTGAGCTCCTGTTCAGGGCCAATTCCCGAGAGCATGAGAAGCTGCGGGGTATGAATCGCCCCGGCACACAGCAAGGCTTCACCCGTTACCGGCACGCGGTGGTGTTTGCCACGGCTCAAATAGTGCACGGCGGTGCAGCGCTGGCCTGTCATTTCCAGACGCTGCACCTGGGCGCCGGTCAGCACGTGAAGGTTGGGGCGCTCAAGCGCCGGCTGCAAAAACGCGTGGGCATTGCTGCAACGCTGCCCCTCGCGCTGCATCACGTGGTAAAACCCCACGCCTTCCTGTTGTGCGCCGTTGAAATCGCTATTGGCCGGTAGGCCCGCTTCTTGCGCTGCCTTGATAAACGCATGGCTGAGAGGGTTAGTGCTACGCAGCTTGCTGACGGTGATGGGCCCTCCTTCACCGTGCAGGGGTGAAGGGCCTAGCGGGTGATCTTCAATCGCCCGAAAATATGGCAGCAGTGATGGAAAGTCCCAGCCGGAAAGCGCCTCGTCTTCCGCCGCCCACGCGTTATAGTCTTGCGGCTGGCCTCGCGTGCAGCACATGGCGTTGATGGCGCTACTGCCACCGAGGGTCTTGCCTCTGGGCCAAAAAAGACGCCGGCCATTGAGCGCTGATTGCGGGGTGGTGTGTAACGCCCAGTTTAGCTGGCGGCTATGCATTAGCGGCAGAATGCCCGCTGGAGCGCGAATGAGCGGGTTGGTATCCGTGGGTCCGGCTTCGAGAAGGCAAACCTGGCAAGCCGGGTGGCGGCTAAGACGCTCGGCAAGTACGCACGCCGCGGCGCCTCCCCCGATGATGACATAATCCATTATTTTGATTCCGTTGCTGTTTTTTGTATTAGACCAGTCGGCTATTGCGCTTCTTTGACCATAGCTGGTATTAAAATGCGAACCAAACAGCGTTGATAAAAAACACCATTTGGTTAATGGCAAATCGTTAATGGCAAAACGGGAAGACTAGGGGGCGCGCTCTGACAGCGACTATTTCGATGCACTTTGTCAGGTCACTGTTTGATGGCTTGCCGCAGGAGGCCGCGTGGCAAAAGCGTTGGCTCAAGCGCGCGGGGATCTCGCCGTTTTTGCTGGGCTCATCGCACGGCCGGGTAACGGTTGAGCAATTTGCCACGCTGTATCGGCTGTTGGTCAATGAGTGCGATGACGAAACGCCGGGTTTCTTTGCCCGCCCGCTGCGCGGGGGCACGCTCAAGCTGCTGTGTTTGAGCGTGTTGGAGGCGCCGACGCTCAAGGTGGCGCTGCATCGCTATACGCTGTTTTTCCACATTCTGCTCGACGACTTTGCCTACGACTACCGCGTGGAAGGGGATCTGGCGCGTATCGCCCTGGTCGAAAAGCAACCGCTAAACGGCAACCGCGTGCTGATCCACGAGTTAATGCTCAAGCTTTTTCACGGCATTGCCTCGTGGCTGATTGCGCGCAAAATCCCCCCGGCGATGATGGAGTGCGCCTACGCGCAGCCACCGCATAGCGCGGATTATTTGTACTTCTATCCGGGGAAAGTCGCGTTTGATTGCCCGCAGACAGTGTTCTATTTCGACCGGTCGCTGCTGGAAGAGCCCATTCGCCAAACCAAACGCCACTTGGGCGCGTTTCTCAAGCGAGCACCGGCCGACTGGTTTTACGTCTCCTTTGAAGACCGTTTATTCTCGCACCGAGTGCGAGAATATCTGGTGAAAGAGTACGTGGTGAAAGAATATGTGGTGCGTCAACAATGCATGCCGACAAACGTAAAAGAGGTGGCGGAGGCGCTGAATGTATCGGTGCGAACCCTGTCGCGACGCTTGACCGTCGAAGGCACGCACTTTCAGGCGGTCAAGGACGAGCTTCGTCGGGATATGGCAGTTGAGGCGCTGACCCGCAGCAACGAGCCATTGGTGAGCATCGCCGAAGGGTTAGGCTTTGAAGATCAGGCTTGTTTTAGCCGCGCGTTTCGCGCCTGGACCGGTAATTCGCCCGCCGCGTACCGGCGGGCGACCGTGATGCCGACGCTCTCACCGTAAGGGCATCTAACCTCACACTTCTTGGCGAATGCGTTTTTTATCGAGCTTGCCGACGCTGGTTTTCGGGATCTCATCAACGAAACGGATAAAAGACGGCAGCGCCCAGCGGTTAATCTTGCCTTGTTCGATAAACTGGTTGAGAAACGCCTGGATGTCATCGCTTTCGGGTGGGGCGTTAAGATCGCTAGGCACTACAAGCGCGGCGGGCCGTTCGCCCCACTTGTCGTCTGTTACCCCAATCACCGCGACTTCCGCAACGCCGGGGCACTGGGCAATCAGGTTCTCAAGCTCAAGCGACGAGACCCATTCCCCGCCGGTTTTGATCACGTCTTTGATGCGGTCGCGGATCTGCAGAAAGCCGCGCGCATCGAGCGTTGCCACATCGCCGGTATGAAGCCAACCGTATTGCCACAGCGCTTCGCTGCGCTCGGTTTCTTTGTAGTACGCCTGGGTCAGCCAGGGCGCACGCACGCGGACTTCACCGACGCTCTCGCCATCGTGGGGCAGTGGTTCCCCGGCTTCGTTAACCACCTGCATATGCACCAGCGGAATGGGCACGCCCGCCTTGCAGCGCCACGGCAACTGGGTGTCGAAATCGGCGTCGTTGATGTCTTGAGGCAGAATGTCGGCGGTAAGCAGCGGGCAGGTTTCCGACATGCCGTAAGCAGTACGGGTATCGATGCCCAGCTCCCACGCGCGGCGCGACAATGCTTGCGTGAGCGGGCTACCGCCGACCAGGACTTTCCAGCCGCTAAGATCGACCTTGCCTGAGTCGATGGCCTCGGCGCCGACCACCATGCCGAGCAGCGTTGGCACACAGTGCGAGAAATCGACCTTTTCCGTGACCAGCAGCTTGATCAGCATGTCAGGCTCATAGCGCCCAGGGTAGACTTGCGTGGCACCGAGCAACGTCGCGCTATAGGGGACGCCCCACGCATGAACGTGGAACATCGGCGTGATCGGCATGTACACCTTGTCGCGATTGAGTAGCTCAAAACCGGGTGCCTGTAGCGTGCTGGCCTCGGTCAGGGTGTGCAGCACCAGTTGCCGGTGGGTGAAGTAAACGCCCTTAGGATTGCCGGTGGTGCCGGTGGTGTAGAAAAGCGTGGCCACCGCGTTTTCATCGAAGGTGGGGAAGTCGTAGTCGGTGGGTTGCTCGGCCAATAGCGCTTCGTATTCACCGACAACGGGCAGCGTTGTGTTGAGCTCGCCTGGCTCATCCTGGCAGAGCAGGTAGCCACGAATCATCGGGAGGCGTTCGTGAAGGGGCTCTAACAGCGGCACGAAATCCGGATGGATAAGCACGAAGGCGTCTTCGGCGTGCTCCATGGTGTAGTGGACCTGCTCGGGGGAGAGGCGCACGTTCACCGTATGCAGCACCGCGCCGATCATCGGTACAGCAAAAAAAGCTTCCAGGTAGCGGTGGCTATCCCAGTCGAGCACCGCGACCACGTCGCCGGCCTGCACGCCTTGCGTGGTTAACAGGTGAGCCAGCTGGTGAACCCGCTCTTGAAAGCGGGTGTAGCTGTGGCGGCTTAGGTCGCGGTAGATGATTTGATTGTCTCCCGCCATGCGCACGCCGCTTTCCAACAGTTCGCTGATTAAAAGCGGCGGATTGGTTGCTGAAGCCGTGGGCGGCAGAATTTTGGGCGTGACGGTCGTCATTGTTGTGTGTCCTTTTTTTGCGTATGAATTAGCTGCGCTCGATCAGCAGGGCAATGCCTTGGCCGCCGCCGATGCATAAGGTAATTAACCCGTAGCGCCCGCCGGTGCGCTCAAGCTCGGCCAGCGCCTTTAGCGTCAGGATAGCGCCAGTCGCACCGACCGGATGCCCAAGCCCTACAGCGCCGCCGTTGGGGTTGAGTCGCTCGGCAGGGAAGTCGAGTTCGTCAGCCACCGCGATGGCCTGGGCGGCAAAGGCTTCGTTGGATTCAATCACGTCAATATCGCCGATAGAAAGCCCGGCCTGCGAGAGACAGCGGGTTACCGCAGGAATCGGCCCTAGCCCCATCAAATGCGGCTCGACCCCGGCGGAAGTGCCCACCAGCAGCCGTGCTCGGGGTGTTAAGCCGCGCCGCTTGGCCTCGTCAGCGTCGGCGAGCACCAAGCTTGCGGCGCCATCGTTTAACCCCGAGGCGTTGCCGGCGGTGACGATGCCGTCTTTCTGGAAGGCCGGTTTGAGCCGCGCCAGATCGTCTAGCGAAACGCCTTCACGGACGTGTTCGTCTTGGTCAAACACGCGCTCTTTTTTGCCCTCGCGCACTGTCACCGGCACAATTTGCTCGGCAAAGCGCCCCTCGGCAATGGCGCGCGCCGCTTTGTGGTGACTCTCCATGGCAAAACGATCCACCGCCTCGCGGCTTATGCCGTAGCGGCTGGCGATATTCTCGGCGGTGCAGCCCATATGGCCGCTACCAAAAGGGTCGCTTAAGATGCCAAGGGTTAAATCGGTGACGGTCGCGTGGCCCATGCGCAGCCCGGCGCGCGCCTGCGGCGGCAACAAATAGGCGCCGCGGCTCATGGATTCGGCGCCGCCTGCCAGGGCAAAGCGGCTATCGCCCAGGGTGATTTGTTGGGCCGCGGAGAGCAGCGCCTGCACGCCGGAACCGCACAGGCGGTTGACGTTTAGCGCGCCGGCGCCGTCGGGCACGCCCGCCTCACGAGCGATATGGCGGGCGAGGTAGGCATCCTGCGGGCCGGTGGTGATGATATGGCCGTAGACCGCGTGGTCGATGGCGTCGGCCTCAACGCCTGAGCGGCTTAGGGCTTCTCGGGCGGTAATGGTGCCGAGCTCAAACGGCGCAAGCCCCGAGAGGCTGCCGCCGAAGCTGCCAATGGCCGTGCGGGCGCCGCCCAGGATGACAACGGAATCAAGACGCATGCGAGTAATCCTTCTGTAGCGAAATAGGGGCTAAATTGGAGTCAGAGATTAGGCTTTGCCTAGTAGCGAACGGGCCACCACTTCTTTCATGATTTCCGAGGTGCCGGCGTAGATCGTCTGTACGCGAGCATCAAGGTAGAAGCGTGAAATGGGGTACTCTCGGGTATAGCCATAGCCGCCAAATAGCTGCAAACAAGTATTGGCCGTAGCGCACTGCATCTCGGTTAAGCGCAGCTTGAGCACCGCCGCCTCGGTGGGGCCCATCTTGCCGTGACGATACTGCGCCATGCACTTTTCTAAATAGGCGCGGCCCATCTCGATATCTGCCTGCACCTCGGCGAGGGTGAAGCGAGTGTTTTGGAAATCACCGATCCGCTGGCCGAAGGCGCGACGCTCTTTGACATATTCCAAGGTCAGCGCGAGCGAGCCCTCCATGGCGCCGAGTGCCTGCGCCCCGACCCCCAGGCGTTCGCGAGGCAGTTCTTGCATCAGGTAGGCAAAGCCTGCCCCTTCTTCGCCAAGCAGCGCCTCGTCGGGTAGCTCCATGCCATCGAAGAACAGCTCCGCTGTGTCGCTGGCGTGCTGGCCGATTTTCTTGATCGGCTGACCGCGGGAAAAGCCGGGTAGGGAGGTGTCGACCAAAAACAGCGAGACGCCTTTGGCCCCGGCGCTGGGGTCGGTTTTGGCGCAGACAATCACCAAATCCGCCACTTGGCCGTTGGTGATGAAAATCTTGCTGCCGTCTAGCTGCCAGCCGCGCTCGGTGCGCTGAGCGCGGGTTTTCATGGCGGCCATGTCACTGCCGGCGCCGGGCTCGGTCATGGCGATGGCGCCGATTACGTCACCCTTGGCCATGGCCGGTAGCCAGCGTTCTTGCTGCGCGGGTGTCGCGATATGCAGCAGGTACGGCATAACGATATTGGCGTGGATATTGTAAGCGCTTGCCAGCCCGCCAAAGCCGCGCCGCGAGATTTCTTCGATGGCAAGCTGGGTAATGGTGAAATCAGCCCCGGCGCCGCCCAAGGCGTCCGGCATATCGATACCCAATAGCCCCGCTTCGCCCATGCGCTGCCACAGTGCGCGCGGCACCTCGCCGGCCTCTTCCCAGGCGTCGTAATGGGGCGCGACTTCCTGCTCCAGAAAGCGGCAGATCATGTCATGAAACAGCGAGGTCAGTTCATCGTCTTGCGTATTGAGGCTCACGCGTCAAGCTCCTTGCGCAGGTGGCGTTTGAGAATTTTGCCGGCGGTGCTCTTGGGCAAGGCGTCGGCGAAGTGCACCTGCTTGGGCACCTTGTAGTGCGCCATGAGGCCTTTGGCGTGCTCGATCAGCGCGGCTTCGCTCACTTCTTCCCCTTCTTTGAGTACCACCACGGCGGTGATTGCCTCGATCCATTTGTCATCGGGCAGGCCGATGACGGCGACCTCGGAGACGGCGGGGTGTTGGAACAGTGCTTCTTCCACCTCGCGGCTAGCCACCACAATGCCGCCGGTATTGATCACGTCCTTAATGCGGTCGACCACGTAGAGATATCCCGCCTCGTCGACGTAACCCACGTCGCCGGAGTGAAACCAGCCGCCGATAAACGCCTCTTCGGTCATCTTGGGCTTGTCCCAGTAGCCGGTGAGTAGCTGCGGCGAGCGGTGGACGATCTCGCCATGCTCGCCTGCGGGGACGTCGTTCATCTCGGCGTCGACGATGCGCGTCTCGACGGTCAGGATCGGGCGGCCAGCTGAGGCCGGGCGGTCGTCGTGCTCCTCGGGTCTTAATACCGTGGCAAGCGGGGCAATTTCGCTTTGGCCGTAGCAGTTGTAGAGCTCCACACCGGGGATGCGTTGGCGTAGCTCTTCGAGCACCGGCACTGGCATGATCGAGGCGCCGTAGTAGGCCTTTTTCAAGCGGCTTAAGTCGTGGCGGTCAAAATCGGGGTGGCGCAACAGGCTGATCCACACCGTGGGCGGGGCGAAGAACGAGACAGTGCCGTGACGCTCGATTTGCGCCAAGCAGTCATCCGGCGTGGGCGCTTCGCGCAGGTGTACCGGCGCCCCGAGCAGCAGCGCGGGCATTAAAAAGACATGCATTTGCGCCGAGTGGTAAAGCGGCAGGGCGGCGAGCATGGGCTCGTCGTTCTTGATGTCTAGCGCCACCATGCAGGCCATGTACTCGGCGAGCAGCGCCTGATGGGTCATCATTGCCGCTTTGGGGGCGGCGGTGGTGCCCGAGGTATACAGCAACTGCGCCAGGTCCTGGCCTTCGAGTGCTATCTCGGGCTCATCGTCGTCGCCTTCCGCTAGGGCTATCTGAAGCACATCGAAGCCTTCGCTCTCTTGGGCGTGCAGCGTGCCGGAGAGGGTGAGTTTCACCGAGCGGCAGGCGGCGTCGACTTTATCGGCCAGGCTGATATCGCTTAATAGCCCGCTGGCGCCGGATTGCTCAAGAATATAGCTGAGCTCTTCGCTACTCAGGGCGAAGTTGATCGGCACATGCACCAAACCGGCGCGGGTGGCGGCCAGCCAGGCGATCACGTAGGCATCGGAGTTTTTGCCGTAAACGGCCAGACGATCGCCCGGCTTGAGGCCTTGGTCCAAAAGGCGGTTAGCGACCCGGTTGACGGCCCGGTTCAGCTCGGCGTAATGCCACTGGCGGTCATTGAACGCCAGCGCTAACCGGCTGGCATTTTTGCTGGCGCTACGGGCAAGGGCGGCGCCAATGGTGTTTTGCTGGATGCGGCTCTGCATGGTGATACCATCTCCTGTAACAGTGTCCTGTCATAGTGTTGTTGTCATAACGCTAGAGCGTTAAAACGTGAGAACGTTAAGGAGACGGGTTAGCTGTTGTTCACCAAAGGGCAGTCGCTTTCGCTGAGGGGGCGGAAAGCTTCTTCAGCGGGAATGGTGCGCACCAGCCGGAACAGGTCGTCTTCGCCAGTCGACTCGTCAGGTGATTTCACTTCGACCAGGTACATGTCGTGAACCATGCGGCCGTCTTCACGGATATAGCCGCCGCTGGCGAAAATATCGTTAATCGGCGTGGCCGCCATCTGCTCGCGCACCGCCTGCGCCTCATCGGTGCCGATCGCCTCAATCGCTTGCAAGTAGTGCAGCGTGCTGGAGTAAAGGCCAGCGTGAACTTGAGTGGGCATGCTGCCGGTACGTTCTTTGAAGCGCTCACCCCAGGCACGTGCGTCCTCGTTTAAATCGTAATACCAAGCGGTGGTGAACTGAAGCCCTTGGGCGGCTTCAAGGCCTAAGCTACGTACATCGGTGCTGAACAGCACCATGCCTGCCAAAATCTGACCCGCTTGGGTGATGCCGAATTCGCCCGCGGTGCGAATCGCGTTGGTGGTATCGGAGCCGGCGTTATTAAGCGCAATGACATCCGCGCCGGACGCTTGCGCCTGTAGCATGAAAGAGGAGAAATCATTGCTCGGGAAGGGGTGACGGATGCTATCGACGATATTGCCGCCGTTTTCTTCCACCACGCGGGTGACATCGCGCTCAAGCGCATGGCCGAAGGAATAATCGGCACTGAGCAGGAACCAGTCGGTATTGCCTTCTTGCGTAATAGCGCTCGCGGTGCCGTTGGACATCGCCCAGGTGTCGTAGACCCAGTGGATATGGTTGGGGGAGCAGCTTTCATTTGTCACCCCGGAGGAAACCGCACCGTTGACCAACCCAAGGCGGTTTTCTTCCTCTAGTAACCTGACAGCGGCCAGGGTGACAGAAGAAGCCACAAGCCCTGTCACCATGTCCACGTTTTGCTCGTCAATCCAGCCGCGTACCACGCTGGAGCCAACATCGGGGCTGTTGCGATCATCGGCGCTGAATAGCGCAATCTCAGCCCCGGCGACGCTGCCGCCCATGTCTTCAATGGCCATCTCAATGGCGTCTTGGCCCAGCGGGCCGATGGGGTCGCGGTAGGCACCGCTCATATCGGCTAAGTAACCGATGCGGATTTCGTTGTCGGTCATCTCATTGGCGCCGGCGTGGCTAGCCAGCATGACGGAAGCGGCGAGGGTGCTGAGGGTGAGGCATTGCGTTAATTTCATTGTGAAGCCTTAGCTGTTGTTATTGTAGGAAGCTGATGTAGTCTTCAGCTGTGGTATTTAGCCGCCATTGTTGACAGGCTGTCACACCATGCTAGAAACAAACGCACCCGCTAAGTTGACTGATCCGGTCATTTTTTTTGCAATTCATGCCAACTTTTGGCGGTTAGCCGTTTGCGTAAAGTGGATTGTCGAAGAAAAAGCCACATTTTAGGACATCGCGCCTAAAAAATAAGGCAAAGCCGCTAGGGAGCCGTCACCAGGAAAGCTGATTTTTATTATGCAATAGTTGTACATAGCGTTGTGTTGTGCATTTACAAATACGCTGCTATGGTTATTTCGGTAACCAAAATTACAACGTTGTAATTAATTAGAATTGAGCAAGGAGTTAGTTATGGAAATGGTGAAATTCGGTAGCGATGATATCGAAAACAGCTTAGCGAGCATGGACGATAAAAAGCTGGATGAGTTGGCCTTTGGCGCAATTCAGCTTGATAAAGACGGCAAGATTATTCAGTACAACGCCGCAGAAGGCGGTATCACCGGTCGCGACCCGAAGAGCGTGATTGGCAAAAACTTCTTTAAACAAGTCGCCCCCTGCACACAGGGCAAAGAGTTTGAGGGTCGCTTTAAAGACGGCGTGAAAAATGGCAACCTCAATACCATGTTTGAGTATGTGTTTGACTATCAAATGCAGCCCACCAAAGTAAAAATCCACATGAAGAAAGCCATTTCTGGCGATACGTATTGGATTTTTGTCAAGCGAGTATAAAATACGTTTACTGCTATTAAATGGTGATGAAGGAACGTAATCCGTGCCAACATGGATGACCCCAAAACTGATCGACCCGTTGCTGCGTTCGCTATTACAGTCTGAACTCAGCGCCTATCGGGGTGTTCCACTCTCTGCCATTTCTGACGCTCCTGCGATTGATTCGCTGGAGCGTCTTTATTTGGCCTCCAGCGTAGCGGAGTTTTTCTGCCTGCACGAAACGGGTTCCGAAGACCGCCTACTGATGAAAGAGGGCGTGGACGCGTGGACAGAACTCATTGCACAAGCGGTGGCATATACCTCCGGCTTGGTGTTTCGCACTTCGGGCAGTACTGGCGACCCCAAAGCCTGCCACCACCGCTGGGCGGATATTGAAGCCGAAGCGCAAGCGCTGCATCAGCGTATTTGCGAGCGCATCACGCCTGAGCGCGTTGTGGCGTGGCTTCCTTTGCATCATCTTTACGGTTTTATGCTGGGCGTCGCCTATCCCGCCTTCAATGATGTGGAGATGGTGGTGGCTGACAAAACGCTACCCACGCTGCAGGAAGGTGATGTCGTGGTCACCGTGCCGCCACGTTGGACTTATCTTGCCAAGACGCGTACCGATTGGCCTTCGAGTGTGCTGGGGGTGAGCTCAACAGCGCCGCTACCGAGCGACGTCGCAGAACGTCTGTCACAGCAAAGTCTGTCACAGCAAAGTCTTTCACAACAACGCATAGCCGCGGTGATGGAAATTTACGGCAGTTCAGAAACCGGCGGCGTGGCCACGCGCTTTCACCATGACGCGCCTTTTACCCTGCTTTCCCATTGGCAACAAGCGACAGCCGATACGCTGACTGCGGCAGACGCGCGCGATCATGCGGTGAATTTGCCTGACCGCGTTGTATGGGAAGATACGCGCCGCTTTACCTTAGCGGGACGACACGATGATGTGGTGTCGATTGGCGGCGTTAATGTCAGCCCCGCCGCCGTTGCCCGCGAGATAGAAGCTATTCCCGAGGTGCGCCAGTGCGCGGTAAGGCCCACCCAAGCCGGCAATGGTCAGGTTCGTCTCAAGGCCTTCGTGGTACCCACCGACCCTTCACGCGATATCGCCGAGCACATTGACGCCACGCTTGACGCGTGGCCTGCCGCCAAGCGCCCAATCGCTATTACCTATGGTGATGCGCTACCCACCAATGCCATGGGCAAGTTAACCGATTGGTAGCCTTGCTCACGCTGCGCCCGTAACGGCACGACAACCAGGACATTGCATGCTGACCTCCCTCACGCTTGAGCAACTTGAAGCTGTGGCGCTAGCGCGCGACACCGTCACCCTTTCGCCGGCAGAGCGCCAACGAGTGGAAAAAGCCCATGCGTTTCTGCTCGAACGTATTGCCTCGCGTCAACGTATTTATGGCGTCACTACCGGTTACGGTCCGTTAGCCAGTACCTATGTCGCCCCGGAACAATCAGCGCTGTTGCAGCAAAATTTGGTATACCACCTCTGCAGTGGCGTGGGGGAGGCGTTAACGACCGACCAAGCGCGCGCGTTGATGACGGCTCGTTTGATCAGCCTGTGCCAGGGTCACTCGGGAGTGAGCTCCGCGCTGGTCGAGCGGGTAGTGTGGTGGTTGGAGCAGGGCGTCACGCCGGAAATCCCCTCGCGGGGTACCGTCGGCGCCAGCGGCGACTTAACGCCGCTGGCACACCTTGCCAGAGCGCTTAGCGGAGAAGGGCGCGTAAGCGTGAACGGCGGCCCGTGGATCGCGAGCGCAGAAGCACACCAACAGCTGGGTATTGCCCCGCTGATACTCGCGCATAAAGATGCCATTGCCCTGGTCAACGGCACGTCGGTCACAGCCGGTATTGCCGCGCTCAATGCGGTGCGAGCGCAGCGGGCGGTGAAACTCAGCACGCTGCTGGTATTGCTTTATGCCGAGTTGTTAGAGGGGCACCGCGAAGCGTTTCATCCCCACATTGGGGTCGTGCGCCCGCATCCTGGGCAGCAGCAACTTCATCACTGGCTGTGGGAACTATCGGCCGAAAGCCAAGCGCTTAAACCGCTGGAGGTGGCAACGCTGCCCGGCGCACTGCAAAGTGTCTCGCGCGATCAGGCGCTACCGCAAGACGCTTACACGTTGCGCTGTGCTCCGCAAGCGCTGGGCGCCGTATGGGATGTCTGCACGCAGCACGCCAAAACGGTCGAAACCGAACTTTCCTCCGTCAGCGATAACCCCCTGCTTTTCCCCGATGAAAGCGCGATTCTGCATGGCGGTAACTTTTTTGGGCAGCACCTTGCCTTTGCCAGCGACCACTTGAATAACGCCGTGATACAGATGGCGCTCTACAGTGAAAGGCGTATCGCCCGCATTACCGACCCGGCGCGCAACCAAGGCTTTCCCGCTTTTATGCAGCCGCGCGATACCGGGCTACACAGCGGCTTTATGGGCGCCCAAGTCAGCGCCACGTCGTTGGTAGCGGAGCTTCGCAGCCACGCCATGCCCGCGTCCATTCAATCGATACCCACCAACGCGGATAATCAGGACATCGTGCCGCTGGGCACCATTGCCGCTAGGCGCGTTAGCACCAGCATTACCCAGCTCTATCAGGTAATGGCGATTGAGGCGTTAGTGCTGGCACAAGGTGTTGAGATCGCCGGCCGTGAGTCCTTAAGCCCCGCCACGCAAGCGCTGCATCAATGGGTACGCCAACACGCCGCCGCCTTGGACGGCGACCGCCCCTTGGCCGATGACATTGAGGCCGTGGCGCAAGCGCTGATGGACCCTGATCAAGTGGCACCACTTTTAGCCCCGCTGGAAAGTACGCTACCCTGAGTCGGGAAAAAATGGTGACAATATGCCGAATGAATCTCGCCTAAAGGTCTTTTACGACGGCGCCTGCCCGGTGTGCCAGCGTGACCGTACCCGCTATGAACGCTGGGCGGGTGAAGCCGGCAGCGGCGTTAAGTGGTGTGACTTAAACCAAAACCATGAGACCTTGCGCGCCAAAGGCATTGACCCGCAAGCGGCGTTACTCTCGCTGCATGTCGAAACCGAAAAAGGCGAAATTCGTGAGGGAATAGAAGCCTATATCGCGCTGATGCGGCGCGTTCCCCGCCTGAAACCGCTTGCGTGGCTAATCGGGTTGCCGGTGCTCAAACCGGTGCTGCGATTTGGCTATGATTATTGGGTGAAACGGCGCTTAAAACGTGAAGGGCGTCTACCGTAACTGGCGCTGCTTTCCTTTGCCAATTTCCTGCTGGTCTCTTTGACGCCTATGAACCTTCGGCCCATGTTCACTTAAATAGGTTACTTGTTAAGCTTGATTTTTAACCGTATTTTTCGGTTTTCGGCGCAAGGAGGCAAGAAAAAAGGAGTAGTAAATGCAACAGCCCGACGTGTTCTCGGCAGCAGTTGACCCTGAGGCTCAGGACGAGACCGTCGTACTGATCGTTGACGACGTACCCACCAATATCCAGATACTGGCCGATATTCTCAAAGAGGACTATCGCGTTCTTTTTGCCACCTCCGGAGAGCAGGCCTTAAACATCGCCGCGACCCGCGAGCCGGATTTGATCTTGCTCGACGTGATGATGCCGGGCATTGATGGTTTCACTGTTGCCACTCGGCTTAAGGAAGACCCTCTGTTACGCGACACGCCGGTCATTTTCGTCACCGCCATGGGTGAGGTGGAAGACGAGACCCGAGGCTTCGAGGTGGGGGCGGTGGATTATATAACCAAACCTGTGAGCCCGCCCGTCGTACGCGCCCGGGTACGCACCCATCTTGAACTCAAACACCAACGAGATTTACTGCGCCGCATCGCGCTGGTCGATGGACTGACCGGCATCGCTAACCGGCGCCAGTTTGATGAGTCCCTCGACCGCGAATGGCGCCGTACCCAGCGCCAGGGCGCGCCGCTCTCGCTGATCATGGCCGATATCGACTATTTCAAGGGTTATAACGATCACTACGGCCACGGTGATGGCGATACGGCGCTGCGCGCCGTCGCCCAGACGTTGAAAGCCCAGATGCGCCGACCGACGGATATCGCGGCACGCTACGGCGGCGAGGAGTTTGTCTGCATTCTGCCAGAGACGCCTTTGGAGGGTGCAGAGGAGGTCGCCGAGCGCATTCGTCATGCCGTGGAGGCTCTGGCCATTCCACACGCGGCCTCGCCCGATGCGCCCTGCCTAACCTTAAGCCTTGGGGTCGCCACCGCCGTGGAACCGACGAAGGCGTCTCAAAAGTCGCTTCTAACCCTGGCTGACCGAGCCCTCTACGAAGCGAAACAAGCCGGGCGCAATCGAGTGTGTTCAAAAACTTTGTATTCAAAAACTCTGGCTTCCTCTGAACCGCCTGACGCCAATGAGGAAATATCGTGATGTCCGAGCTCTCTCAGCGCAGCGACCTCCCGCGCTCCTTAAAGCAGAAAGGCGGCGTTGATCGTTTCGTGCTGCTAGGCCTGAGCACCATCATGGTCGCCGTTGTGTTGATTGTGGTGGATATCTGGCGTGAGCATAACAAAGCGCTGGACAACGCCTACCAGAACCTGGAAAACCTGGCGCGTATTGCCGACGGCCAGGTTACCAATAGTTTGCGCGCGGTGGCGATCAGCTTGCAGGATATTGCCCACGAAGTGGAAAGGCCGCTCATGCAAGCCGAGGCCGATGACCTACACCTCTTTTTGAAGGCGCGAGCAAGCGCTTTTCCCGAGGTCAATCACTTCTCTGTCACCGATACTGCGGGCATTATCCGGTTCAGCTCCTTGGCCGAAATAGAGGGGTTTGATGCCTCGCAGCGACCTTATTTTCTGGCTGCGCGGGAAGCCGGCCCTGAGGCCATGATCACAACGCCCCCCACTCTAACGACGCGTGGCAATCTGGCCATTTTCGCTGCTCGCGGTTTCGGGAATGGCGCCGATATCGGCAGACTTGATGGCGTGGTCCTCGCATCGCTATTACCCAGCTATTTTTCCGCGCGCTTGGCCTCACTGCTTTCGTCACCCGATGCCTTTGCCGCGCTTATTGGCCCAGAGGGAAGAATTCTTGCGCGAGAGCCCCATTTGGAAGCGTTGGTAGGAGAGGATACTAGCGAGCGCTCGAACGTTATAGAGCACCGTGATTCGGGAAAGCAGGTGAGTCGCGTTCGTGAAAACCCCTCTCTGGATGGCCATGATCGGCTTATCGTGCTGCGCAATGTCGAGCAGGGCAATATGCTGATTTCGGTCAGTCGCACGACGACAGAGGTGCTTGCCGAATGGCGTCAGAGTTCTATCGTCAAGACGCTGGCGGGGCTTGGCTTCGTTATCTTGATTTTGCTGATTATGGCGCGACTGCGCCGCCGTGATCGTGAAGTGCTCGCCGCCCGAGACTTTGCCGAAAACCTGATCGAAAGCGCCAATGTCATGGTGCTGGGGCTAGATCAACACGGGGCCATTCTCATCTTCAACGAAGCGGCGGAAAGACTCACCGGCTATTCCCGCGACGAGGTGAAAGGCAAGCATTGGCATACGTTGATGTCAGGTGACGTCGCCGCCTTGCCTCTGCCTGATGCGCCTCAGAGCCAGCAGAGCATGCTGCTCACACGGGATAATCAAGAGCGCATTATCTCCTGGCGCAACAGCTTCTTCGAGCCTGAAGAGTACGTGGTGAGCCAGGTTTCGTTTGGCATCGATATCACCGCCCAGATCCACGCCGATACCGTCATGCGTGAGGCACGTGAGGCCGCCGAATCGGCCAGTCGCATGAAAAGCGAATTCGTTGCCAACATGAGCCACGAGATCCGCACGCCCATGACGGCCATCATGGGCCTTGGGCACTTGCTCGAACACACCGAGATGAGCCCCTCGCAGCGTGATTACGTGCACAAGATAAGCATCGCGGCCCGTGCGCTTTTGGCGGTTCTTAACGATATCCTCGATTACTCAAAAGTCGAGGCTGGCAAGATGGAGCTCAATCCGGAGGATTTTAATCTGGATGAGCTACTCAGCACCTTGGCCACGGTGGTCTCGACGACGGCCGAGAAAAAGGACATTGAGGTGCTCTTTCGCGTTAACCCCGAGGTGCCGCATTATTTGTGGGGCGATGACCTGCGCTTGCAGCAGGTGCTGACCAACCTGTTGGGCAACGCCATCAAGTTTACGGAAAAGGGCCAAGTGGTCTTGGAGGTAAATCAGGTCTCGGCCGACGATGATGACTTCATGCTTGAGTTTCGTATTACCGATACCGGCATTGGGATGAGTGAGGCGCAGAAGCTGAGTTTGTTTCGTGCTTTCCAGCAGGGCGATGCCTCGACCACGCGCCGCTTTGGTGGCACGGGGCTAGGGCTTGCCATCAGTCAGCGGTTGGTCAAGCTGCTGGGCGGCAACATCAGCGTGGAAAGCGAAGAGGGTAAAGGCTCTTGCTTTGCTTTCAGCGTCCCTGTCAAAAAACAAAAAAACGGGCAGGAGGCGCCGCTAGGGCCACCCCTGGTAGGCGCCTACCGCACCCTGGTGGTGGATGATAATGATCTTGCCCGGGAAGCGCTTGCCGAAACGTGTCGCCGCTTAGAGTGGGAGGTGACAACAGCCGCATCCGGCGAGGAGGCGGTGGCGCTGCACCAAGCCGCCCGAGACGCGGGCAAGCCCTTTGAGGTCGTCCTGCTGGACTGGCGGATGCCGGGGCTTGATGGCCTGGAAGCGGCCACTCGAATGCGCTCAGGCCAGTCCGCTGAAGACCCCATGATTGTGCTGGTGGTAACCGCCTATAGCCGTGAAATGATTCTCCATCAGACCGATAACGATATCCTTGACGGCATTATTTCAAAGCCGGCGACACCCTCGCTTCTGCGTGCCGCCCTGGCCCAACAGCTACCCGTTGAGCCGTCGGGGCGAGTCATGCGCCTGGCAGGCCTTCGTCTATTAGTGGCCGAGGATAACCCGATCAACCAAGAAGTTGCCCGCGATATTCTCGAACAGGAAGGTGCCAAGGTTATCGTTGCCACCACCGGGCGTGAAGCGGTGGATATTTTGACCACGGAGGCAACCCTGCCTGACGCCGTGCTGATGGATGTGCAAATGCCGGAGATGGATGGCCTCGAAGCCACTCGCAGGTTAAGAAAAGATGCGCGCTTCTCCCGTCTGCCCATTGTGGCGATGACGGCTAATGTGCTGGAGTCCGACCGTGAAGAATGCTTCCAGGCAGGCATGAACACCCATCTGGCCAAGCCCCTGGATGTGGAGCAGATGGTGGCGACCCTTCTCGACGTCACGGGCCACACGCCCAAGGAGGCGTTGTTAAACGCTGATGAGGCAGACGCTGAACCCGAAAGCGGGATTCCAGGTATCGATCAAAAAGCGGCCTTGCAGCGCTTGGGGGGTAAAAAGCCGCTTTTATGGAAGCTTCTGCACAGCCTAGTGAACGATTTTGCCGAGGCCCCCGATGAGGTGGAAGCCGACCTGGCCAAAGGCCGCCCCGAGGAGGCTCTCCAGCGCCTGCACGCCCTACGGGGAGCCGCCGGTAACTTGGGTGCCAACGCCATTGCCGCTGCCACCTTCAACGCTGAGGCCGCTATTAAAGAAGGCAGCACTAGCGAAACAGCAAAGGCCCTTGAGGCGCTGTGGCACCAACTTGATATCACTTTCCCCGCCATTCGTGAGTGCTTGACCCAACGCGACCCCGAGTCGCCTGCCGGTGCCGGGGTGACCGTTACCCATGAACAGGTGGCCAAGCTTCAGGCGCTCTTGGAACGCAACGATTTCTCGGCATTGGATTTGTTCAACCGCTTGCGCCCCGCCCTTGCAGGCAAGCTCAACGCCAAACAACTGGGTCAGTTGGATGCGGCCATGTCGCAACTCGACTACCCGTTGGCGAGCCGTATTCTGGCAAGCGTGGTCACGGCCGATGAGACGTCGGGTGATGACACGTGATAATTGACGACGAGCGGCTAAAACAAGCGCTGATGCACATTAAGCCGCTACTCCAGTAATTGAGTGGCATGCCACTCCTGGCCATTAAAATGCTCTGACGGGATGTCGCTTAGTAGCGATACCAAGGCGATTCCCACCGAGTCCGCGGTTAAATAATGGCCTTGGTCGAGCCGCTGTTGCAGGTATTGCGCATGAGGCAGCGACAGCTCAGCGGCCACGTTTAGGTGGTCGCGTAAGCCAGGGGTATCGGCCAAGCCGGGTTGAAAAAGCGCGACACTCGCGGCGTAAGGCGTGAGATCCAGGGTGAGTTGTTCAAACAGGCGGCGTAAGGCCATTTTACTCACGCCGTAGGTGCCAGTACCTGGTTGCGCGTGGCGATCAATGCCTGCCCCGACCAGCACGATTCTGCATGGAGGGTAGCGACGTTCCAGGTGAGGCATCAGCGCGCGAATCAACGCCAATGGCGCGACGACGTTGAGCTGTAATGCCGCGTTTAAGTCGTCAGGATCCCAGTGGGCGAGGTCGGCGGCGGGTGTGCCGATCCCTGCGCAGTGGACGAAAGCACCTGGCGGTAAGTTACGTTTATCGAATGCTTGCGTCAGCATCTGGATCACGCGGTCGCGTTCTTCGTGCGCG
This sequence comes from Vreelandella vilamensis, assembly GCF_031451755.1. Taxonomy (NCBI): domain Bacteria; kingdom Pseudomonadati; phylum Pseudomonadota; class Gammaproteobacteria; order Oceanospirillales; family Halomonadaceae; genus Vreelandella; species Vreelandella vilamensis. Next base: position 210,423 of record NZ_JARWAN010000001.1, read on the forward strand.
GCAAGGTCGCCGGCGATGGCGATAAACTCACCCTCTGGGTGGCGCTGAGTTAACTCATCAACCAATGCCTGAAGCGGCGCCTGGCGCCGTGCCAGTAAATAAAGCGGTACTCCCTGAGCGGCGAACCGCTCGGCAGTGGCCCTGCCAATCCCGCTGCTCGCGCCGGTGATCACCATAGCGCCGCCCGGTGTTAACGTTTCGTGCGACATAACGTGTCTCCTGCTAAGTCAACATGAGATCACTAAACCTCAATACCCGGTCATCTCTAGATAGCCGACGCCGATGTTTTCCTGCGTTTCTGCCTGGCGGACCACCACATCGCCTTCCCAGTAAGGCACCGAGGTGGGCATCCAGCGGTTAGGGTGGCGCGCCTCAACGACAAGCTGCATATCGGCGTCGGGTAGCGTGAGTGACCAGCGCGTGGGAATATCTCGGCCCGCGACTGCCTGAGTTGCCAGCGACGTAAGCGTGACGCTATCAGGCCCGATAAGCTCGGTATGCCCATCCGCGGAAAGCAAATGGGCAAACACGTAGTCATCCCCACCATGGCCACCGCCTCTTAATCGATAGGTCATCAGCTTGCGCCCGTCTGCCAGGTGTAGCGAAAACCAGTCCCACCCGGTTTGCTCAGGGGTAAGCAGCTGGCTGCTCCATTCGCGGTCCAGCCAGCCTTGGCCGCTAACGTCGCGAGTCTTGCCGTTTAGCGTGACGCGGCCGCTGATCTGTAAGTAAGGCTGGCTGTAATAGTGTGACCCTTGGCCTTCCACGGTTTTGGCGTTAAAGCCGTTTTCTCCATGCCAGACAAGCGGGCCTTGCGCGCTGAGGGTGAGCTCGTAACCAAATCGCTCATTGCCTTCGCCGCTATGGGCGTTGAGCGAAAACGTCTGAAAGTTGGCATCGGCCGGGCTTTCTAATGTCCAGTCATCGATCCAGGCCTGAAACGGGGCTGCCTTGACGCCCGCTTGCCCGTTGGCTTGTTCGCTATGGCTGCGCGCAAAACGCTCGGCGGCAACGTGGGTTTCGCCCTGGGAAACGCCTAAATGTGCCATCCACACTTGATCCACGGCCCACGGCGACGGCGCAGGGCGCTCGTCCGGCGGGGTGAGTGCTTGGCGAAATAGCGTCCATTGCAGCCCGAGCGGCTCGCCCTGGTCGTCTTCCAGGTTGGCGGTGAGGTACCACCATTCGATGCGGTAATCAGGATGCGGGCCATGGTCTTGCGGAAAGCGAAGCGGCGATGAGGCATCCGCCTGAGCAAACGCCGCCGCGTCTTGCCCGAGCCCGGCAAATCCTTGAGGCTCGGCGGTCGGGGGCGCTTCCTGACACCCCATAAGGGCCAAGCAGCCTAGCGTAATAAGCAGAATTTGTCGGCGTTGACGACTCATGCGGCCCCCTCAGTTAGCATTGCCCGTGGTGATGATCGCCATAGTTTCAGCGAGGGCAACGCGGCGGCGGCTAGCGCCACCCCTAACGCGGTCAGTAGCGTGATGAAGATGTCCCCGGGGAAAAGGTGTAACGGCAGCCGCCAACCAAACGCGGCCACGTTGATGATGGCGACTAGCGTCCAGGTGATCGCGATACCCAGTGGCAGCGCCACCACGCCAGTGAGCAGAGATAACCCACCCAACTGAATGAGCGGCAGCTGCGCGAGCGTTTTGCGCGGCACGCCAAGTGCCCAAAGCACCGCCAGCTGGCGCTGCCGCTCTTGAGCTTGGGCCAAGAGCGTAGCGAAAAGTGCCAACGCTGCCACACCTAAGGTCAAGCCGTTTAACGCCCGGGTGATGGTGAAGGTGCGCTCGAAAATTTGCGTGGCCAGCCGTTTGATTTCCTGCTGGTTGATAAGGGCATCAGGGGAGACATCAAAGGTATCCGCCAGGGCTTGGCGGAAGGCCTGACGGTCGGCGTTTTCATCCACCACCAGCCCTATCGAGGCAACATCACCGCCAAAGCGCTGGATGAGCGCATCGGTGGGCATGAGTATCTGCTGGCGCGGGTTGCCGTAGTCAGGGTAAACCGCAGCGATCTCGAACGGCATCGCGCCTTGCGGTGTTTTCAACGTGATGACATCACCTGGGGCAAGCTGCTTTGCCACGGCCATCTGTTCGTTAATGAAGACGCTCTCGGCGGATAGTGCCGCCCAAGCGTCAGCGCGCCCTGTTTGCATATCGAGTAACGGCCAGCGGTTAGTGATCGTCGGTGCAGGGGTAAGCCCAAACAGCGCCATGCGTTCGCGGGTCGCCTCTTGTCCTTGTGTATTTCCCTGTGCCAGTAAATCGACGCTGCCACGGGCGGTGGGCAGTGTTTCAGCAACGTCAGGGCGGGCGTCAAGCCAATCCAGCATCGGCGTTAACGTCGACGGCGATGCGTTGATGTAAAGTGGCGTGGCTAACCGCTGATCCAGCCAATCCAGAAACGTCAGGCGAAAACCGCCGACCATACTGCTCACCCCTAGGTTAGTCGCCAAGGCAATAAGCAGCGCCATCATGGCGAGTGACAGGCGCGGTAGCTGTAGCTGGATATCCGCCACTGCCCAGTGAGCCAGTGGATAGCGATGCAAAAGGCGCTGTAACAAGCGCAGTACGCCGTTAATCAGCGGTGGAAGAAAGAGCGCGCTGGTTAACAGTAGGGCGGCGACAAACCCAAAGCTAACCAGAACCCCTTGACCGGACGGCAGGCGGCCAAGCCATAGCGCTAGACCGAGGGCGATAAGGGCGACCACGACAGCGCCTTGTGTCATCCGTTTTAGCTGGCGTTGATAGCCCCGCCGCCATGCTTGGGAGTTGCCCAACGCCAATACCTCCAGCCGTGCGGCGCGCCATAGCACGCCGCTCCCTGCCAGCAGCAGGCCGCCTAAGGTAATGGCGAGGCTGCCCACCCAATAGTGCCACGGCAACACTAGGCTGCGCTGCACATCGGCTTGGTAAAGCGACGAGAGCGTGGTCGCCACGTCGGGCAATAACTGGCCGGCGAGCCAAATGCCGCTGACAAGCCCAAGCGCTGACCCCACCACGCCGAACACCAGAAGCTCCAGCAAAATCGCCATGGTAAGGGTAAAGGCGGGCACGCCGAGCGCGCGCAGGGTGCGCAGCGTGGTCAGGCGCTGCTCCATGGCAAGCCCCAGCGCGGCCTGCACGATAAAAAGCCCCACCACTAACGACAGCAACGCCAGCGCGGTGAGGTTAAGGTGAAAGCTATCCGTTAGTTGCTCGGGCGATGCCAACGTAGCGGCTCGGTTGAGCCGGTACCCGTCGGGAGCCTGAGACAGCGCGCCAGGGGCGGTAACCAGTTGGCTCAGCGTGTTACCCCGATCTAGCAGCGCGGCGGCAGCGGCGATATCCATCACCAAGGTGTCCGGCGGCAGCGCCGGGCGCAGCGCTAATGGCGGCAGCCGTTGGTTATTGTTGACGGAGGGCGTCGCCCCTGGCGCTTGTTGGCGTGAAAGGCCCCATACATCCAGCGTTTCCGGGGCGAGCTGGGTTTGCCAAGGTGGGGTTAAAAACGCCGTCAACGCGTCGCCGCTACCGCCTAGGGTGTTGTCGCTTGGCAAGGTTAATGGGTCAATGCCAATGAGGGTCAAGCGTTCCTCGCCGATTGGCAGCGTACCTTCCAGCATCGGCGAAACCGGTAAACCCGCACGGCGCAGCGTCAGGTAGTCCTCGCGGGTGAGCGACTGCCCATCGCGGCGCGTTAACTGGTCAACATCCGCGCTAAATAGTGCGTTAGCGCGGGCGTAGCTGTCTTTTGCCGTGGCGTTCACGGCTTGCACGCTGCTCCACAGGGCGCTGGCGACCCAAAGCCCCAGCAACAACATGGCTAACTGCCCCGGATGGCGACGATAGTGGGCCAGCAAGGTGATGAGTACGCGCAGGATCATCATGTGCCGTCATCCTGCAGGCGGCCAAGATGCAGATGCACCAGGCGATTAAGCGGCGCTGCGACACGGGCACTGTGAGTCACCATCAGTAGGGCGCAGCGGGTTTCTGCCACTAGCTCAAGTAGCAGCGCAAGGACGGTATCGGCGCTTTGCTCGTCAAGGTTGCCGGTGGGTTCATCCGCTAGCAGTAAGCTGGGGCGAACGGCCAGCGCTCGGCCAATCGCTAGGCGCTGTTGTTGGCCACCGGAAAGCTGCTCAGGGAAATAGGCCTCGCGGCCGGCAAGCCCAAGGCGTGCCATCAGGTGGGCAGTCCACTGTGCGTCCTCGCGGTCTGCCAGGCGTGCCTGCAGTCGCAGGTTATCGATGACGTTCAGGCTGGGCACCAGATGGAACTGCTGAAACACCAGCCCAAGACGCTGGCGACGTAGCTTGGCGCGGGCGGGTTCATCCAAGGTGGAGAGCACCTGGCCGTCGATCTCGATGTGGCCTTGGTCGGGCACGTCGAGACCGGCCGCCAAATGCAGCAGCGTGGATTTGCCGCTGCCGGACTCGCCCATTAAAGCGAGGCTATCGCCCTGGTCGAGCGTCAGGTCGATCCCGTTGAGGACCGGCAGCTCCCCCTGCGGCGTGCTAAACGTTTTATAAACCTGCTGCAGGGCTAGCATGAGTGTCTCCTGTGACTAATGACGTCCACTACAGCAAAGCACAAAATGCTTGTACGCGTCGATATGATTGTGACGTTTTTGTATCGCTATTTGCTTTCCGGTACCAAGCCTGCAAGCGTCTCACGAATGTCGTTGGTTTCCAGGGTCTCGTGTTTTTCCAGGGCTGACGCCAAGGCATCCAATGCCTTGCGATTTTCCTTGAGGAGTTTGCGCCCCCGGTCTTCCAGGCTATTGAGCAGCTCGCGGATTTCTTCGTCGACAAGGCTTGCGGTAGCCTCGCCGAACTCCCGTTGCTGGCCCATCTCCTTGCCTAGGAAAACGTGCTCCTGGCTCTGAGCGAAGGTGACAGGGCCAAGGCGCCGGTTCATCCCCCAGCGGGCGACCATACGCCGCGCAAGCTGAGTGGCCTGCTCGATGTCGTTTTCAGCGCCGCTTGAGACTTCATCAAACACCACCGACTCGGCCAACCGGCCGCCGAACATGACCGTGATTCGATCGCGCAGGTAGGCTTCGCCCAGGTTGTAGCGTTCCTCGTTAGGCATTTGGGCGGTTACCCCAAGCGCCTGGCTGCGCGGCAGTACCGTGACTTTTTCAAGGGGGTCGGCTTTTGGCAGTAGATAAGCCAATAGCGCATGCCCCGCTTCGTGATAGGCAACGATGTGGCGCTCTGCGCTGGATAACCCCACGTCCTTGGCCTCGCCGAGAAGCTCGCGGTCGCGGGCGTCCGAGAAGCAGTCCCAGTCAATTTTATCCTGCTTGTTGCGCCCGGCCTCCAGGGCGGCCTCGTTGGCCAGATTGGCAAGATCCGCGCCGGAAAAGCCCACGGTCATCTCGGCAAGCCGTTCAAGGTCCACGTCGTCGGCAAGGGGCATGTTACGGGTGTGTACCTCAAGAATACGCCGGCGGGCGTCGCGGTGTGGGTTTTCCAGGGTTACCTTGCGATCAAAGCGGCCAGGGCGAAGAAGCGCCTTGTCCAGCACGTCGGGCCGATTGGTGGCGGCTAGCACCACGACCGAAGCGTCTTTCTCAAAGCCGTCGAGTTCAGCGAGAATCTGGTTGAGGGTTTGTTCACGCTCATCGTGGCCGCCGCCCATGCCCGCGCCACGGGCGCGACCGATGGAATCCAGCTCGTCGATAAACACCACCGAAGGTGCCTGCTTCTTGGCTTCCTTGAATAAGTCGCGCACACGGGAAGCCCCCACCCCAACGAACATCTCAATAAACTCAGAGCCACTGATGGAAAAGAAGGGCACTTCGGCTTCGCCGGCCACCGCTTTACCCATCAGAGTTTTGCCGGTGCCCGGTGGCCCCATCATCAGTACCCCGCGGGGAATTCGCGCGCCTAGGGCGCGATAGCGTTCAGGGTTTTTGAGGAAGTCGACCACCTCGGTGATCTCGCGCTTGGCATTCTCCGAGCCGGCCACGTCATCCAAGCGCACGTTACTGTCTTCACTTTGTATTTTGCGCGCCTGAGATTTGCCCATGCTGAAGGGGCCGCCGCCGTTCGCCATCATGCGCTGCTGCATACGGCCCCAAAACCAGAATAAAAGCCCCAGAATCAGTATCCAGGGGAGTGCTCTGACGAGTATCTGCTGCCACCAGGGCGGCTCTACCGGGCGAGCGGACACCTGAATGCCGTACTGCTCCAAGCGTTCGAGAAGACGCTCGCTCTCAATGACCGGGCGCGTGGTTTCAAAGGTCTCCGCCTCGCCCGCGTTCATGGCCTCACGGCCGGATTCGGTGAAGCGCCCCTCTACCGATTGGCCACGCAGGGTGACGGCTTCAATGTGCTCGCTTTCCACGGCTTGGAGAAAATCGGAATAAGCGAGATCCACCTGGGTTTGCTGTTCCATGCCTTGCAGGTAATAAAAAACCAGCAAAATGGCCAGTGTCATCCAGAGAAACATCGCCCACTGATTCTGGGGCGTGCCCTGGGGGTTTTTGCGAATGGAGAAAGGGTCCTTGGGGCGGTCTGAATCGCTGGAGGCACGGTTCGAGTCGTTTGGCGTGTTAGACGAAGAAAGGTGTGGTTGGGTCATCGCAGGCTCGTTGGCAATAAACTTTTCTTTAAGGTGATACTTATCAACAAGTATTACAAGGGCAAGACAGGTGAATCAACGCATACACACCGCATGATTCGCTGCGTTCTGCCGCCGATTTTGACAGTAACTATCTTTTTGTTTATTTTATTCAAAATATTCAATACAAATTGAATAGAGGTAAATCCATGCAAAAAACCGATACCCAGCGCCTAGACGAGGCCCGCGATGTCATGATGAGCGCCATTGCGCAGAGCATGGTGGCCTACGGTGTGACGCCCTCGGTAGGGCGGATTTACGCCGTGCTGTATTTTGCTGAATCGCCGCTAACGCTGGACGACGTCAAAGATGAAGTTGCGATGAGCAAGGCGAGCGTGAGTACCGGCATTCGTGAGCTGATCGATACCGGCATGGTGGTGAAAGTGTGGAAGAAAGGTGATCGCAAGGATCATTACATCGCCGAAAAGGACTTCTTCAAAAACTTCCTGAGCTTCATGGTCAAAATGCTGCGCCTCGAGCGCGGCATCATGCACAAGGCGGTCGAGCAGACCGAGCCCATCATGCGTGAGATCGCACAGAGTGGAGCCGACAGCGAGATCAGAGCACTCGCCGCCAAGGATCAGGCGCTGATAAACGGCTCGAAACCCTACCTGCGCTGGATCATGCAGCTGGCCAATGCCATGGAGTCTGGCGATATCTTTGAACACGTCCCCCGGCCCGAGCGCGACGAACGTCCATCGGACCATGAACCCAACTGAGAGAACGTATTGACGATGAAGAAAAGTGAAACCGCCCTGGTGGTGATCGACCTGCAAAAAGAAAGTGGTTTTGGCCTTGTTGGGTTGGATAGCGTGGTGCGCAACACCCAGCGCATGATCGAATCCTGCCGCGCGGCGGGTATCCCCGTGATCTACACCCGCCAGATCAATCGCCACGATGGGGTGGGCCTCTCGCTTGACGAGCCGCGCCACGCCAACGGTGAACCGCAGTTCTACGCCGACAACCGCGACAATATCGAGATTGTGGAGGCGGTTAAGCCGCAAGACAGCGATATCGTGATCGATAAATACCGTTGGAGCGCGTTTTTCGATACCAGCCTGGATTTGATGCTGAAAAGCCTCGGCGTGAAGCACCTCATCATCGGCGGTGTGGTCACCGACGGATGCTTAATGACCTCGGTATTTGACGCCTACTTCCGCGATTACCGCATTCAACTGGTACACGATATGTGTACCACCTCCAGCGAGGGTGCCCACATGGCCGCGCTAACGATCATGGCTAACTGGGTCTACGCCCTCGAAGTGCTGGATACCGACAACATGATCCAATGCCTGGAAGGCCAAGACTACGCCGCCTGGCAGGCGGACAAGGTCGATGCACTACCGTTTACCCCGGAAAACCTGCGCGCCACCTTTGGCAAGCTAACCGCACCGTCCTCGTCGTCACCAACGTCAACGCAACAGTAAAACAGCAAAGGAGTACGTATGAAATTCCTCAACGTATCTACCACGTTTTTTGTATCTGCTTTGATCGCCGCAGGTGCCCATGCCGCTGATCAGCCGCCGCTGACGGGCGAGGGGGTCGATGACACGACCATCACCTTTGGGATGCCGGCCTGGACCAGCACTGAAGCGCCGACCGCTATCGCCGCGCAGATTTTGGAAGAGGCGGGCTACACGGTTGAGACGAAGCTGCTTGCTCAACCCGCCATCTTCCAAGGTATGCAGGTCGAGCAGATCGACTTCTTCATGGATGCCTGGCTACCGCACACCGAAGCGGCTCGCTGGAAAGAATATCAGGATGATCTTCAAAAAGTGGCCACCAGCTACAAAGATGTGCCACTCGGCTGGGTCGTGCCTGCCTATGTCGAGGAGGAAACCATCGGCGACCTGGCGGGCAAGGCGGACAAGTTCGGTGGACAGGTAGTTACCATCGGTGTCGGTGCCGGCATGGTGGATATTTCTGAAAAGGTGATGGCCGATGACGCCTATGACCTTGATGGATATGAACATGCCTACACCAGCGAAGCCGCCATGATGGGGGTGATTCGGGAGAAAATGCCCAACAAAGAGCCGTTCATCATTACCGGTTGGCGGCCGCACTCCATGTTCTCTAAGTACGACCTGAAGTTTCTGGAGGACACGCAGGGCCACTTCCAGTACGACAGCGTTTTCGTGCTCTCGTACCAAGGCATCGAAAACAAGTATCCGCGTGCCTATGACATCATGTCTCAGTGGCACATCAGCGTCGCCGAGCTGGAAGCGATGATGGCTGCCTACGAAGACGACGATACGTCCTTTGAGGCATCTGCCGCTGCCTGGATCGAAGAAAACCGCGAGCGCGTTGATCAGATGTTGGGGTACTGAGCCGGCTTAAGCACGGCTTGTCCTGAATAGCTTACCCACGTGCTAGCACGTGGGTGAGTGGCGGCTTTAGCCGCTGAGCTACGCTTGCGTTAGCGACAGGGTGAAGGTGAAGCGGCTGCCGTGGCCTTCGCCGGAAGAAAAAACGCTAATGGTACCCCCGTGGTGTTCGACGATGCGTTTACAGATAGCGAGCCCTATGCCGGTGCCTTCAAAGCGGCTGCGCGGTTGTAAACGCGCAAACACACCAAAGAGCCGATCTTGTTGTTCCGGTGCGATCCCGATGCCGTTATCTTGCACGTCGACTTGCCAGTCATCCGCGTGCGGGCGACTGGTGATGGTGACCTCTGGGGTTTTACCCTGGTCTACGTACTTCAATGCATTATCCAACAGGTTTTGCAGAAGTCGCGTGAGTTCGTCGCGGCTGGCGTAGACCTCGGGCCATTCGCCTTCGATGTTAACTTCGCCCCCGCTTTCCGTCAGCATGGGCTTAAGAAATCCCATCACGTCGTTTAGCACGGCGCGGCTGTCGATCCACTCCATTGGCGAGGTTTTACGCCCCACGCGTGAGTAGTCGAGAATCCCCAGAATCATGTTGTCCATGCGCTCGGCGCCGTCACGGGCAAACTGAATCATCTCTTGGGCGTCATGGCTTAAGTCGTTGCCAAGCTCGCGGGTTAAAAGCTGCAGGTAGCTGTTAACCATCCGCAGCGGTTGACGTAAATCATGCGAAACCGCGTAGGCGAACTGCTCAAGCTCTTGATTGGAGCGAGTCAGCTCTTGTTGTACGGCTTTGAGCGATTGAATATCCAGATGGGTACCGATCAGGCGTAATGGTGCGTTGGTGGCATCGCGTTCAAACACTTGGCCGCGCCCCTGCACCCAGAAATAGCCATTTGCCGATTGATAACGAAACTCAATGACGAACTCATTTCCTTCCAGCAGTTGTTCGTTAACCGCTTTGCTACAGCGTTCAACATCGTCGGGATGCAATCGTGACTGCCACTGGGCGAACGTGAGGGGTTTATCAGAGGGCGACAGGCCGAGCATGCGGTAGCACTGGGGATCCCAAACAATTTCATCGCGCTGGGGATGCCATTCCCAGACGCCGAATCCGGCGGCCTGCTGCGCTAGCGCGTATCGCTCTTGGTTGATTTCCAGGGCGAGTCGGGCCTCCATGCGCGAGGTTACATCGACCCCGACGGCTTGAATGAACGTCAGCGCGCCGTTGTCGTCAAAAAACGCGGTGTTAGTCCACTCTACCCAGTGCGGCTCGCCCTTTGGCCCTTTCACACAGTTGATCAGCTGATGGCGCGGTGCCTCTGGCGTAAACTGGGCGTAGTGCTCGTGCCACTGGCGGCGTTGTGCTTCGCCCACCATCTCCAGCCAGCGCTTGCCGACCAATGCGTCCGGTTCGGCGTCAAAAAAGGTGACCATGGCCTGGTTCACGTACACCAGTGTGCTATCCGGCAAAAAGCGGTTGAGCATGAACGGGTGGTGCTCAACCAGCATGGCGTAATCGGCGTGCTCGGGGCTATTGCTCATCGCTCTTCTCGAGGTGGGGTTGTCTAGGGTTTTAGGGCCGTTTGACCAGTGTTAGCCAGTAATCTTCAACGTTCTGAATGGCCCTCAGAAACTGCGTGAGGTCCACGGGCTTGGTCACGAAACCGGCGCAGCCAAGGTCGTAAGATTCCACAATGTCGGATTCCGCCTCAGAGGTGGTCAGGACAATGACCGGAATACGTTTTAGCGTTTCGTCCTGTTTTACATGATCGAGAAAGGTCTTGCCGTCCATCCGCGGCATGTTGAGATCCAACAGGATAATATCCGGGGACGGGGCATCCTGATATTGGCCTTCACGACGCAAAAACGCCAAGGCTTCCACGCCGTCACCGACATCGCACACGTTGACCAGGAGGCGGCTTTTCTTGAATGCCGTCTTGGTTAGGTGGACGTCAGCCGGTTCGTCTTCGACAAGAAGCACGGTAAAATCGCTTTCCATTTCCAAAATACATCACCTTGCTAGTGGGAGATCAAACACAATGGCGGTGCCGCCTGAGATGCCGTCTTCAATCGCGATATGGCCATCGAAATTGCGCAGGGCTTTGACCACCAGGGCAAGCCCCATCCCGGTGCCTGGGTATTGGTCGCTGTGCGGCACCAGGCGCGAGAATATATCGAATACTTGTTCGCGATACTCAGGGGCAATCCCGCTGCCGTTGTCCTCGACGCGAAACTGCACGCGCTCATCGAGCGTGCGTGCCGTAATGCGTATCTTGAGAGGGCGTTCCGGGTCGCGGTAAAGCCAGGCGTTGTGCAATAGCGCGCGGAAAATCAATTTGAACTGGCGGACATCAGCGGTTACCGGCGGCAATCGCTGGGGGATTTCCACGGTGGCTTCACGGCGCATCTCTGCAAGTTCTGGGGCATCACGGCAGACCACTTCAATCACTTGGCCAGAGTCTAGGGTCTCTGGCTTTGGCTTCACGTCGAGGCTGAGGTAGCGCTGAATCTCACTGACCAGCTCCTTGAGCTGTTTGGCCTGGCGCTCGATAAAGCCCACGGCCATCAACATCTCGTCGTTATCCTCGTCGGTCATCAGACGAGCATCGCGTTGAGACGGCTCTTGAGACGGTTGTTGAGACAGCTGTTGAGACAGCTGCTGGGCAAAGCTAACCAGCCGCCGGCTGGGCTCCTGAAAGTGATGCGCCATCACTTGGCTCAAGCGCTCAAGCTCTTGGTTGCGAAAGGAAAGTTCGTCGATCAACCGGCGGTTTTCTCGCTGCGCGCGACGCAAACGCAGCAGAATGACCACCAAAATGGCAATAACGCCAAGTTGCAGTAGGGTGGCGCCAATCCCTAGCCAAAACTCCCGTTGTCTGGCGTCTTGAAGCTGCTGCGTCTGTAGGTCGACCTGTTCCTCGACGCGCGCTACGTAGTGGCGCTCGGCGGAGCTGTCAAAGTCGCTGGTGTCGTAAAGCGACGAGATCAATACCTCCCGGCCCTCCACGTCAAAGCGGTCAGAGTAAACCCCCATGACTTTTACCTCTCCATTCGCGAGACGATGGCGAAAAAACAGGTGATTGCGATCCGCGAGCGCGACACGCCGTAGCTCCTGTTCAACCTGTTCAGGGGTGAGCATATTGATCTCGTCGATATCCATGCCCTCAAGGCGCTCGAAACCGTAAAACGTTTTGGCCGCTTGATTGGCTTTTACTATCTCGCCGCTCTCAACCGCGATCATCCACATGGGGGTCGGGTGTTGCTCGAAAAACGTCTCGAAGTCCGGCATGGCCCAGGCGGTTATGGGCAGCCACATCAGAATGATCGCCCACATGGCACGGTATAAACGCCCTGTTCGCCGCATCATGCTTCCCCTTCGGTGGTGCGTGTCATGGGGAGCGTTAACGTGAAGGTGCTGCCTTTGCCTTCGCCTTCGGATTTCACCCAAATTTGCCCCCCGTGGCGATCGACAATTTTGCGGCATACGGCCAAGCCCACGCCGGTGCCCTCGTATTGCTCTCGGGTGTGTAGGCGTTGAAACACTTTGAATAAGCGCTCTATTTGATCCGGCGCGATGCCGATGCCGTTATCCGTGACGCTGATCTGCCACTGCTGCCTATCGGTGAGCGCTTCGCTATGGACGATGATCTCGACGGCAGTGTTGTCGGCTGAGCGGTATTTCAGGGCATTGCTGATCAGGTTTTGGAAGAGCCGCGTCATCTCATCGGGGCTGGCATGAAGGGTAGGCCAATCCCCCGTCACCGTGATCGCGGCATGGGTTTGCTCGATATCCGGGGTCAAAAAGTGCAGCGCTTCATCAAGGGCGTCTTTTAGCGGCATCTCCTGCATTGGCTGGCCCTTGCGCCCCACGCGAGAGTAGTCCAGCAAGGAGAGCAGCATATCGTCCATTCGCTTGGCGCCGTCGCGCATATAATGCAGCATCATCTCGCCGTCTTCATCGAGCCCACCGAGATGGCGCTCAAGCAGTTGCGCGTAGCTGGTAACCATTCGTAGCGGTTGGCGAAGGTCGTGCGAGGCGGCGTAGGCGAAGTGCTCAAGCTCTTTATTGGAGCGCTCAAGGGATTCACGGTACTGCTCAAGCTGTTGCTGTGTGTCGTGCTCGTCCGTGACGTCCCGCAAGTAGCCGTGCCACAGGGTGCTGCCATCGTCTAGCCGCTCAGGGGTGGAAATGCCTTGGACCCAGAGTTGATGGCCGTCAGGGTGGTTAATCCGGCATGTGTGGCGCCACGTCGTTAAGTTGGCGGCGGAGGTCGCAATGCTAGTGATCATCGCCGGGACGTCCTCCGGGACGATAACATCAAATAACGGACTGGCATCCGTTTGTACGTCCTCGGGGGAGATGCCGTAAAGGTCTTCAATACCGGCGCTGGCATACGGGAAGGCGCTGCGGCCATCAGGGTGTTGCCAGAACTGATACAGCATGCCCGGCAATAGCGCGGCATGTTTGCGGGTTTGTTCCATGGAGGCGTTGGCGCGGGCCTCTGCCGCCTTGCGTGCGGTGATGTCAGTGTGCGTGCCGGCGACCCAAAGCGGCTCACCGGCCTCGTTGCGTGATACCACCCGCCCACGATCTTGCACCCAAACCCAGTGCCCGTCGCGGTGGCGCATGCGTACTTCACAATCGTAAGCGTCACGCTTGCCTTCAAAGTGCTCGGTTAATAGCGCCTCTGAATGTGCAAGATCGCCGGGATGACAAAGCGACATCCAGGTGTCAATGGTGGTCGGGGCGAGCTCATCAAGACGATACCCCACCATCTCGGCCCAGCGTTCGTTGAAGCGTGTTTCGCCGGTTTGTACGTTCCACTCCCAGGTGCCGGCCGCCGTGCCCCACAGGATATTTTTCAGCGCGTTGCGTTCTTCTTCCAGCGCGAGACGGGCGCGCTCTTGCTCGGTAATGTCGTGCAAGGCGACCAAAAGCGTTGGTTTTTGATCCAGCGCGCCCAGCAGCGAACCGCGGGCAAACTTTATCAACGTGACTTCGACCAGAATCGGCTCGCCTTGCAGGTCTTGGTGCTGCCAGATAAATCGCTGACGCGTTTGGTCCGCCCGTGCTATCCACTCTGTCGCGAGGTCGGCAGAGCGTTGCCCATCGGGTTGTGTCTCAGGTGAGAGGTCCACCACGTCTTTGCCGCGCAAGTCATCACTGCTTTGTGCCTTAAATAGCGTCACCGCGGCATAATTGCTTTCACCAATGACAAAACGCCCCTGCTCGTCACCGTGAAACAGTAATTTGGCACTGGGCGAGTAGTAGAACAGCGCGTTAAAGCGTTCGAACAGACGAGATTTGCGTATATAGAGCCCCACGAAAAGCGCGAGCAACAACACGAATGCCACCGCCAGGACTATCGGTATCCATATCGCCCGGCCAAAGCGAGCGCTTAGCTGTTGCCATAGGGTTTGAGACGGGGCCGCGAAAGGCGCCACGCCAAGCGCGCGCGCTGCCAATTCAACGGAAAGATAATCATGCGGCGGGTCGAAGCTAACCGAATGCTCTCCCGTGGGGAAAACGCCTTCCCGGTGAAGTAATGTGTTACTGACTCGGCGAATGTCTTCCATCGGCACGTGGGGCATGGCGGCCAGTGCCCACTCCGGATAAAGCCGGGTGGAGTGGGCGAGAGGAAAGTCTCTGGGCGTCTTCACCGCTTGCGGGGAAATGACCTTAAAAGTGCCTGGCGCAAGGCGCCCACCGATTATCCAGTCTTCCAAAATGCCGCTGCGTACAAAGCCGGCGTCAACCTCGCCGTTTAGCAGTGCCTGCATGACCGCGTCGTGAGAGCCTAATGCTTGGTAGTCGGCAAAGCGCTCGGGGTCGTATCCCTGCAGATGTATTTCATAGGCTTGGGTAAGAAACCCGCCCAGAAAACGTTTGCCCGGGATGCCGATGGTGCGCCCCGCTAATGCGTCAAGCGTGTTGATGTTGGTGTCGGCAGGGGCCAGCATCACACCGGCAAGCGAGCTTAGGTGACGGCCCCCTTGAGTTTTCTTAAGGGTTGCCAGCGCGCCGCTGACATCATGTTGCTCCCGCACGGCCAAAAAATGGCGCGGATTCGTGAGGATGAAATCAATGTCGCCTGTTTCAAGCGCGCTGTCTAACGCCTCAAGCGAGAGCACCTCCAAGCGAACCTCATTACCGGGGAGCGCGTGTTGCATCGCCTCCCTGACCGGGGCGAACTGCTCGCGGACGGTTTCAACATCGCGGTAGGCAAATACCCCTAACGTGGTTGAGGCGGTGGCCATGGCGGCCTGCGACACTACCAGCGTGGTAGCCAATAACCACCGAATCAGCGAGCGGTAACAAACAGATAAGGGCATGCGAGTCCTTTCGGGTGCTTTAATACAGCGTTTAAGCCGTTGCAGTGGGCGGCTCTGTTGAGATTTCCGCATGCGCAACGCGGTTACGACCGCTCTCCTTAGCGCGGTAGAGGGCGGCATCCGCACGGGCGAGGGCGCCGTCTGGCCGATTATCGTTGGCCGATAGCATGGCGACGCCGACGCTGGTAGTGATCTTAATCGTGACCCCTGCCGCCTGCACACGCATGGCTTCAATGGCGGCGCGGACCTTTTCGGCCACATGGTCGCTGCCGGCTTGGTCGGTATCCGGCAGCAAAATGGCGAACTCTTCCCCGCCTAAACGGCCAAAAACGTCGTTTTCGCGCAAGTTGTCGGCAATGGTGTGGGCAAAGGTTTTGAGAATATCATCGCCCGCCGCGTGGCCGTAGGTGTCGTTGACGTGCTTAAAATGATCGATATCCAGCATCAATATGCTGGTGTGATAGTGATCACGCCGTTTAACGCGTCCATATTCGCTATCCATGGCTTCCATGAAGCTACGGCGGTTGAAAAGCCCCGTTAGCGGGTCGTGCATGGCTAGGTTGCGTAGCTGCTCTTCCATTTCTTTACGCGAGGAAATGTCTTGTTGGATACCCACCATGCGTTCTGGGTTGCCTTTTGCATCGCGGCCAACTAAATGGCCGGACTCAAATACCCACACCCAGTGGCCTTGTTTATGTTTGAGTCGAAACTCGTGTTGATAACGCGGCGCCTCGCCGTTGATATGGCGGTTGAGCGCTTGCTCAACCGCTGAGGTGTCGTCAGGGTGTGTAAGTGCCAACCACTGGGATAAGGTAACCGGCGCCGCGTCGTCATCGGCGTCGAATCCGACGTTTTTTAGCAGGCGCTCACTGGTGTAGCAGGCATCCGTTATCAGGTTCCACTCCCAGATGCCAAGGCTCCCGCCTTCAATAGCGGCCATCATCAGCTCTTCGGATTCTTGCAAGCGCTTTTCAAGCTGGTGGCGCTCCATGGCGTAGCGTATGGCACGCAACAGCGCCTCGGCTTCGACGCCGTCTTTGATCAGGTAATCTTGGGCACCGGCTTCCAAGGCCTTAAGGGAGAATTTCATATCATCGTGGCCGGTGAGTACCACAATAGGGGTCTCACGGGCCATTGCCTTGCAGCGTGAGATCGTGTCGAGCCCACTGGAGTCGGGTAGGTTCAGGTCGAGAAGAATCACGTCAGGCGACGCCGCTGCCGCGCGAAGGTGCGTGTCGAGCGCCTCCAGACTGCTGACCCAGTGAACGTCGTGCTCGTTGCCGCTGAACTTTAGGCTGTAGCGGATTAAACCGGCATCGCCTGGCTCATCCTCGACTAATACGATCGATAAATTTTGCATAATCTTAACCTATGAAAGCCTTTGCCCTAGCCTTTGCCCTAATCGGGCCGCTTTACCAGACTGAACCAGTAGCTGACCAACCGCTGCATGTAGTGGGTAAAGTCATCAATGCTGTTGGGCTTAACGACATAGCCTGCGGCCCCGAGCGCGTAGGCGCGATCCACGTCCCCTTGCGATGCCGAGGTGGTCAATACCACCACCGGAATCGAACGCAACGCCGCTTGCCCTTTGGCCTTTTCAAGAAAGGTAAAGCCATCCATCCGCGGCATGTTGAGATCCAGCAGGATAAGATCGGGCAGCGCGTTCTGTGACTGGTGCGTCGCTAGCCACTCCATGGCACTTTCACCGGTTTCCGTATGCGAAAGGGCGATATCCTCGGCAATATCGCGAAATACTTTTTTCGTGATGTAGGCATCCGCCTGATCGTCTTCGACCAATAGCACGCTATGTGCCTGACTCATGGTGCGTATCCTTGGGAAACAGTAAAAGAAAGACGGACCCGCCGGGGCCACTGGTTTCGACGGTAATATCCCCCTCCAGTTGGCGCATGATTTGGCGGGCCAGGGTTAACCCCAAGCCAATACCGGGGTAATCATCGCTCGTGACCAGGCGCCCAAACAGTGAAAACGCTTGTGGATGATGCTCGGCCACCATCCCAACGCCGTTATCTTGTATGTATACCTTATGCGTTTGGGTATCTTCTATTGACCAAATGTGAATAAAAGGTAAACGTTCTGGGTGGCGATAGCAAAGGGCGTTATCCAGCATGTGATGAAAGAGTAATCGGATATGCTGAGCATCCGCCTGTACGTTGGGCAGGGTGGCCACGTGGATGTCAGCACGTAATGCGTTCATGCGTTCCTGCATGGTGGGCTCGTTTAGCACCTCTTTCATTACGCTATTCAGGTTAATCGATTCAAGGCGCGGTGGTGTCCGCAATAGCTCCAGGTAACGCCGCGCGCCATCGACCAGTGCTGAAAGACGCGTTGACTGTTGATGAATAAAGTCAGCGGTCTGGCGGTCTTCGCCCTGGCAGGTTTTTGATGCTTGAAGCTGCCCGGAAAAGAGCATTAAACGCCGTGAAGGCTCTTGAAAATGGTGCGTCATGACATAACCTAAACGCTCCATTTCATGCGCATAGCGGGTCAGACGCGTATCCCGGCGTTTAAGCGTTGAGGACATCGCGTTAACGGCATCGGCCAGCTGGCCTAGCTCATTGCTGGGGAAGCGATCTGTCATCGGGCGTTTGTCGCCATGGCTGATACGGTCGACGCCATGCATCAGTTGGTTAAGCGGGGCCACCATAAAGCGGCGCACCAGCCAAAAACTCAGCGGTAGGATCAATAATGCGGTGATAGCCACCGCAAAAAGCACCCCTTCGCGGGTGGCTTGCTGTTCAAGGCGGTAGCTTTCGGTTGGGTAGTGCAGCATAAAACTAAGGCCATCGGTATGGGTGTTGGCGACGGTAATACGCCGCCAAAAGCCACTGTCGTCTTGTTGCCAGCGCGTTGAGGCGTCTTTCTGTGTGGCCTTTACTGCCTGGCCCGCGTCCATGAAAGTGTTCTGCCCTGGGTGGTAAAGATACGCTTGAACGTTACCGGGCAAAATGGTGCGGAATGTCTCGTGGGTCAGTCGGCTGGCAATGATAAGGGTGCCAACGGCGTTTTGATCCCCAAAGTTGCGATACGACTTAACCAGAAAAGGCGTGTTATCGACAAAATAATAGCGTTCATTTAACACTTGCTGTGGTTGCCAGGGGGCTATCTCTTGAGGGTAACGCAGCGTGGGCGCCTCGCTATTGACGCGGTGGGTCACGAGTTTAGGCTGGGCGTTTTCATAGCTGACAAAGCCAGATTCCGCATGGCCGTCTTCTTGTTTGGCATAGCTGATCAGCGCATTGTGACGGTCAAACAGAAAAGCATGCGATGCCGTGGCGTTTTGTACCGTGTTGAGTAAGTGTTCTGCCGTTTGTTGTTTTTCAGGGTCAAACACAAAGGACTGATAGTCTTCCACCGTTTGGAATTGGTTGACCAGTGCTAAGGTGGCACGCAAGTTCTCGTTTTGTAACAGCCGCTGGCCTTCCTCAAAGAGGGCTGTTTCTGCCTGCCACAGCCTGTCTTTGATCCGTGCGGCGCTTTCATCGATCAACTCGATCGCGGATTGTCGGTGGTAGCTCATCATTTTTTGGTCAATCAAGTAAGCGCTGAGCAAAAGGGAGGCGACCACTGCCACCAACACAAACGCCGGTAACTTAAAGGCGAGGGAATTGAGGCGTATCAAAAGAGCGCCTCCACGTCTTTGACGTTGTCGATGGTGACTTTAACGGAAGGCAGTATGACGTTTTTCGGTACCGATTCGCCGCGCAGCAGGCGCACGGCCAGTTCCGCCGCTTCTTTGCCGCCTGTTGGGTAAGTGAAACTCACCGACTGCGTACCGTCTAAAATGGCGGCTTTCGCTTCTTCTATGTAATCGATACCGATAATGGGGATGTGCGAGAGGTCGAGGCCCGCCTCGACCATGGCCATACGCGCGCCGGTGGCCATGCTGTCACTTTGCGCAAAAATGGCATCGAAAGTGATGCCATCCTCAATCACGTGTTGCACCGCGCGCAGTGCATCTGCACGTAAGAAATTTCCCGTTCTGGCCACTATATGGATATTAGGGTGGCGCTTCATCACATCCGTAAAGCCTTGGGCGCGCTGTTGTGTAACGCTGGCACCCGCGACGCCTTCCAACATCAACACCGTGCCGGAGGCGTCTAAGGCATTGACGAGATGCTGGGCCGCGGCACGGCCGATGGCAGTATTGTTGGGTCTGATAAAGCTGGTGTAATGAGGGCCGTCGATACCTCGGTCGACCAGTATGACGGGCACGCCGGCGTCATGGACGTCAGCAATCACCTGGCTTAGCACCGATTTAACGCGGGGGCTGACCACTAGCACATCAACGTCACCGGCGAGCTGACGAATATGCAACGCTTGCTGGGCCACACTTTCGTTGGCGTTAGTATAGACAAACTCGATCTCGGGATAGTATGCCAGCTCGGCCTCGACGTCTTTTACCTGCTGTAGCCGCCAATCATTGGCGAGTGTGTCTTGAGCAAAGCCCACACGCGCCGTTTTTTCCTCCGTGCCCTCCTGAGAAGCCAACAGCGTGGTGGCGGGCCACAGTAAGCATGAGATCAGTGTCAGAAACCAGAAGGAGAAACGCCAGTGCTGGCGCATGTCACGTATCATGGGATTTCCTTTTAACCGCGTCCTAATGGCGTGGTGCTAACAGGTTAAACCTTAAGCATTATGGGGGTGATCGACAACAAAAATCCGCCCTTACCACTATCCTGTGAAACGGTAGTGATAAGGGCGGCGATAACCTCGCCTTGACCCGCCGAGAGGGGTAGGCGCCTTAGCTTACGGGGAGAGCAGGGGCCTGACGGTCTTCAGGAAGTTTGAACCTTTCCACTGCGCTCAATAGGTCGTCTGCGTGGTCTTGAAGCTGTGTTGCGGACTGGGCACCTTCTTGAATATTAAGCGCATTGCGTTGCGTGACGCGGTCCATGTCGGTGACGGCATCGTTAACCTCGCCAACCCCTTTACTCTGCTCTGCACTGGCGTTACTGATTTCCTGCATGATGCTGGTGACACG
This sequence comes from Vreelandella vilamensis, assembly GCF_031451755.1. Lineage (NCBI taxonomy): Bacteria > Pseudomonadati > Pseudomonadota > Gammaproteobacteria > Oceanospirillales > Halomonadaceae > Vreelandella > Vreelandella vilamensis. Next base: position 230,702 of record NZ_JARWAN010000001.1, read on the forward strand.
CTCAATGGCGTCGATAATTTCTTCCGTGGCTTGGCTGGCCTCTTCTGCCTGTTTATCACCATCCTTGACGCGTTCAAGGTTGCTGGTAATGCGCGAGGTAATCTCGCTCGCGGCTTCGGCACTGCGCTGGGCAAGCTTGCGGACTTCTTGGGCAACCACCGCAAACCCACGCCCGTGTTCGCCCGCCCGCGCTGCCTCAACAGAGGCATTAAGCGCAAGAATATTCGTCTGGAAGGCAATCGAGTCAATGGTGGAAATAATGCCGGCAATTTCCTGTGAGCTTTCGCTCAGGGCTTTCATGGTTTCCGTGACCTGATTGACAGATTCACCGCCGCGCCTAGCCGTTGTCGTCGCGCCGTTCGCTTCTTTGCTTGCCTGTTGCGAGTTATCTGCGTTTTGCTCAACGGTGCTGTGTAGCTCCTCCATGGCGGAAGCGGTTTCGGCAAGCGCACTTGCCTGCTGCTCCATGCTGGAGGCCATGCCGTTGTTGTTTTCCGCGATTAGCTGGCTTCTGCTCGCCACGGTACTTGCTGAATGCTGCACCTGGGTCACAAGATCGCGTAATTGGTTAGCCATGCCGGACAACGTGGCCATAATGCTGCTGGTGTCCCCTTCGGCGACGTGGGGTTTGGCGGTAAGATCGCCTTGTCCCACGGCTTGCGCAAAGGCGCGCACTTCTTTCGGCTCTGCGCCAAGCTCTTTGACCAGTTGGCGAGAAATAAACACGGCAATCCCAATGCCTAATACTAAGGCGATCACGGTTAGGGTGATCATCAGGCGGCTAAAGTTATCGGCGACGCTACGGGCGACGGTGGTGTCTGCGGCGCTTTCCGCCTCTTGGTAGTCGATGAAAACATTGATGGCATCGAGCCACTCGGCAAACGTATCACCGCCTTCGCCAACCGCTATTTCACGGGCGGAAATGAAGTCTCCATCACGGCGCTCGTTAATAATCTCTTGAGCAAAATCGCGGCCGCGCTGGGCAATGCTATCAATGTTGGCGAGCATTTCTTGCTCGCGCTCGGTAATGGTCTCGGGATAGTTCTCGAACATGGCGTTCAGGCTGTTTTCAGCTTGGCGATAATTGTTCGCCAGACGGTCATGAAGTTCTACCAGTTCGTTAACCTCTTGGGTGTCATTCACCAGGGTAATGTCGCGCAATGCAATCGCCCGGTCATGCACACTGCCGCGAAAGTTAATCGCGTGGCGCATCATCTGCCCGTTAATGTCATTGATCATGTACAACCGCTGGTCAATCGTGTTGACACGGTCAATGCCGACAACCGTGAGTGCACTAAAAATAACCAGAAGTGCCCCAAACCCTATCATTAGACGATTGCGCACTTTTAAACGCGAAAATTTCCACATGTCAGTGTTCCTGTTCCCATTCCCATTTATGATGTCTTTCGTTATGTGAGTATATTACCAACCGTACAGGCCTTGTACAATAAAATCATAATTTATGCTTAATCGTTTCGCATGGCTTTTTTCCAAAGGGCTTTAGTGGTGTAACAGGCAGAAGAGTGAGTTTTGCGGGTTTAGCGTTCGCTAACTGGGTAAACATGTCGTAGACGTACACCTAAGCGAGACAATAATTGCTAAATAATGCAAATAGCTTACACAATGATGCCTTAACGTAAGAGAGTGTTACCTAAAAAGAACTACTAGAAAATTCTCTATTTGACTTAAGTCAAGTGGAGTACATGTTTTGCTTGGCGCAAGTCGGCGGCGTCTCGTGGTGCACAGCGGTATTGCATGTTTCTGTTTTGAAGCGCTAACCACTGGGAAATGAGTTGCTTATGGCGTCTTGTGGCACGTTGCCGCCTGTGAAAAGGCCATCATTTTCTATCATGCCCCACGTTTTTAGATGATGTATCTATATCCATAGCACTGTCTTCAGTTACAAGAGTGGTATAAGATGCGGGCAATTATTGTCGTGAAGTGAGTGGAACCTGACGAATAGTCAAGAAGCCACGCTGCTCTTGGGGCTTTTTCCAACATGGTACGTGTTTGTCTTTGATGCTTTTTCCTCGTTTATTTACGCCTAACGTTAGGCCCATTGGTGTGGCTATTTAACGGGAAAGCACGAGCATCCTGGCAAGAAATAGAGAGTAATAAGTGGCAAGAAGAGGACGTCATGGACGCAGTGGGTTCAAAAAGAGACACCACCCCCAACGCGGCAGCGCTAGCGCAAGAAATCAAACGCCACCAGCAGACGATTGAGCAACTGGAGTTGGTCAACCGCGTGGTTGAGCGCGTTTCTCATGCGGTGGTGATCACGGATGCGGATAACCGCATTCTTTATGTTAATCCCGCCTACGAAAAGATGAGCGGCTTCAAGCTATCGCATGTGATGGGCAAAAAACCCTCGATCTCTAAGTCTGGCCGACACGGGTCTCAATTCTATCGCGAGATGTGGGCCGCGTTGGATCAAGACCGGCATTGGGAGGGCGAGATCTGGGATCGCCACGAGGATGGCAGTATCTTTCCCAAGTTGTTGAGCATTGATCGGTTAGTGGACGAAGCGGGGAAAACACGCAATTTCGTGGCGATGTTTTACGACCTTTCGCAGCAAAAAGCGTCAGAAGCAGAAATTGAGCGGCTACAGTATTACGATTCGCTCACGCAACTGCCCAACCGTTCTTTGTTTCGCCACCGCCTCCAGCACGAATTCGAGATTGCCCGCCGGCAACAAACGTGTGTGGGCGTCATGTTGATTAACCTGGACCGATTCAAGCAGGTCAACGATTTTTTCGGCTTTCCCGTGGGGGATCAACTGCTGGTGGAGGTTGCCGAACGCCTCGCTGTCGCGGTGCGCCGTACCGATCTCGTCGCACGTCAACCGTATGCGCCTGAACGTGACCCCGACGTTGTCTCGCGCACGGGTGGGGACGATTTTGCCGTGATTCTCAATAACCTGAAAACGCCTGAGAATGCCACGCTCGCGGCGTTGCGTATCCTTGACGCAATAAGCGCGCCCTTCACGTTGCAAGCGGGCTCGGAAACGCTCGACGATATTTTTCTCCAGGCCAGTATTGGCATTAGCATTTTTCCCGATAATGCCGCGAGCGTTGATGCGCTGGTGCGGTCAGCAGAAACCGCGCTGACCTGGGCCAAGGCAGAGGGCGGCGGCGAGCTTCGCTTTTTCTCTGAGCGCATGAATCAAAATAGTGCCGCCCGTTTGCGCCTGGAAAGTGAGTTGCGTCGGGCCGTGGCGGAAGAGGCTTTCACGCTTTATTACCAGCCCAAGCTTGATGTCACCACCCATCGTTTTACCAGCATGGAAGCGCTCATTCGCTGGCCGCAGGGCGATAAAATGGTGTCACCCGCCGACTTCATTCCCCTCGCCGAGGAAACTAACCTGATCGTGCCGCTAGGCGCGTGGGTCTTGCGCCGCGCCTGTATGGATACCATGACGTTGGGACAGCAGCTTGGCTATGTGCCAGGCATTGCCATTAACTTGTCTGCTCGCCAGTTTCGCCAGCCAGGCCTTCTTGACGCGGTGCGCGACGCCATTGAGGCAAGCGCTATCCCGCCCGAAAAGGTGGAGCTGGAAATTACCGAAAGCATGGTAATGGATGACGTTGAAAGCGCGATTGAGACCATGCGGGCCCTGCGCGATCTCGGCGTGGAACTGGCCATTGACGATTTTGGCACCGGCTATTCGTCATTAAGTTATCTCAAGCGCTTCCCGGTTAACACATTAAAGCTTGATCGCGCCTTCGTCGGTGACTTACCCCACGACGCCGAGGATGCGGCCATCACGGAGTCGGTGATCGTGCTGGCCAAAACGCTCAAGCTGCATGTCGTGGCTGAAGGCGTGGAAACGCGGGATCAGTTGGCCTTTTTAAGTGAGCAACACTGCGCCTACGTGCAAGGCTTTCTATTAGCCCGGCCGGGGCCGCTTGAAGCCATGCCCGATATCTTTTGCAGCGGCTTTACCTAAAAGCAAACAGCTTCATATTGACGTTAAACAGTAACGCGATGGGAGCTCGCTATAACCCCCTATTCATCCGTTAACCCTGTTGTCATAGGGTGGCGAGAGACCGTAGCGGTCTAACAACGTCAGAGAGCGTTATGCAAGACATCGATTACCTGCGGTTACTGGAAACCGCGATGGAGCACTCGTTCAATGCTGTGGTGATCACCACGGCCGACCTTGACCTTCCCGGGCCCACTATTATCTACGTTAATGCGGCCATGACGTGCATGAGCGGTTATACCCGGGAAGAGTTGCTGGGTGCCACGCCGCGTTTGTTGCAGGGGCCAAAGACCGACCGTGAAACACTCGATCGCCTGCGAGAGTCGCTGAACGCCGGGGAATCTTTTGATGCCATCACGGTGAACTACCGCAAAGACGGTTCTCCCTATGACGTGGAGTGGAACCTCTCGCCGGTACGCAATGAGACGGGGACTATTACCCATTTCGTGTCGATCCAGCGGGATATTACCTCCTCGGTAGAAGATCAGCGGCAAAGGCAGCTGTTGTCCAGTGTGCTGGAGATGTCATCGGATAGTGTGACGATCACCGACGCGACGGGTGATATCGAATACGTCAACCGGGCGTTTGAACGCTATACGGGTTACACGCGCGACGCGGTAATCGGGCAAAACCCTCGGCTGCTCAAATCGGGGCATCATTCGGCCAAATTTTATCGCAACATGTGGAATACCCTGATAAACGGTGGGACCTTTCGCGATACGTTTTTGGACCAAACACGCGATGGTGCGCACCGCTATATTGAGCAAACGATTAGCCCCATCAAAGATAAGCAGGGGCGTATTTTCCGCTATCTCTCCGTGGGTAAAGACATCACTCAGCGGGTAAAGCATGAGCAGGAACTTGAACGCCTCGCCAATACCGATATCCTGACAGGGTTAGCCAACCGCCTGAGCTTTGATCGGCGTCTGGAGTTGGAAATGGCGCGTTCCCAACGTTACCAGCGCCCGTTGTCGCTGATCATGCTCGATATCGACCATTTTAAACCGATTAACGACACCCACGGCCACGACGTCGGCGATCAAGTGCTGGTTCACTTGGCCAATGTGTTGCGGGAAAACTTGCGCATGACCGATCTGTGTGCCCGCTGGGGTGGAGAAGAATTTATTGTGCTGGTGCCCGAAACGGCGATTTTCCAAGCCCGTCAGCTTGCGGAAAAGCTACGCGAGGCGATCGTCGCAACAGAGTTTCCTGTGGTAGGGCAAAAAATCTCGGCCAGTTTCGGCGTGATTGAGGCACACCATGATGAGCTTATGCTACAAGTGATAAAGCGTGTCGATTTAGCGCTTTATCAGGCTAAGGCGGCAGGACGTAACCAAGTCATGGCAGTAAAAGGGGGGCAACATGCACGATGAAGCGCTGGTTCCTTACGACTTTCACTGTCCCTATTGCGACAGCCCTTTGACCTTTCTAATCGACACCTCTCAGGGTAGCCATATCACCTGGGAAGACTGCCACCAATGCTGTGCGCCAATCCAAGTGGCGGTCGATGTCTCGCCGATCAGCGGCGAACTGGAAAGCGTTCGCACCGGCAGTGACGATGACGTGCTTTAGCTATTTCTAGCCCCATAATGCCGGAACCGGATTGGCCGGTAGTCAGCCGCATTCCTATTCAAGGCACGGACGAGCCACTGATGCCGCTGAGCCTTGCTCCAACGCCGGTTAAGGTCTTCCCTGTCTATGCCAAGCAGGGGCTGCCCGGGGGCGATCTAGGAATGCTGCGTACGCGAGGGCGTTTATCGTCATCTACTGCAGGTGGCCCGGGCGCTGCCTAGCGAAATGGGGTTGATCATACTGGATGGGGCGCCCTTGGCTGGTTCCGGGTTGTGTGTGAAAGTGACATGGGTGGGTAAACCCACTTATGTCAAGGAACCAGTCTTCTACGACGGGAGCCACTATTGGATATTTCAGCTGCCACTTCTGCAACGACTGCGCCGGTTCTTACGGCAGCCAGTCGTAGCCACGACCCGGAATGTGCCGCTGAAGAGTTAGCTAGACACCTCAAGCATGAGGAACTGGGTTTCGTGCTGTTTTTCTGTAGTGCTGAATACCCCCTTGCAGCGTTGGGGGGCGCACTGGAATCGGCATTTGCCGCTGTAAAGGTTAGCGGTTGCACCACGGCAGGAGAAATCACACCGCACGGTTATGATCGGGGGTGCGTGGTCGCCATCGGTTTTGATCGGCGTTATTTTGCGGTGGATTACGCCTTGGTCGAGGACTTGGAGCGTTTTGATCTTTTGCGTGCTCAGCGCTTGGTGGAGCAGTTGCTGGAGAATTGCCGCGCTCGGTCACTTGCGTCGATCAATGAGCATAGTTTTGCCCTGACGTTGTTAGATGGCCTTTCCAGCAGTGAAGAGCAGGTATTGGCGACTCTGGATGCCGCCTTGGGACGTATCCCCAGCTTTGGTGGCTCGGCAGGAGACGATAACCGCTTGGCGCACACCCATGTGTATGCTCAAGGGCATTTTTACGCCCGCGCCGCCGTGGTGATAATGATCAACACGCCGTTACCGTTTGAGGTTTTTTCCACCCATCATTTACTGCCGCTTGAGCATAAGCTGGTCGTGACGCACGCGGATCGTGAAAGCCGGCGCGTGCTGGAACTCAATGCCATGCCCGCCGCCGATGCTTACGCGGAAATGGTCGGCGTACCCAAAGCGGCGCTAGAGCCGAGGGTGTTTGCTCGCCACCCCATGGCGGTACGGTTGGGCGATCAGCACTATATTCGCTCCATACAGCGGGTCAACGAGGATGCCAGCCTGAGTTTTTACTGTGCGGTGGAAAATGGCATCGTGCTCACCGCCATGCGACCCGCTCCTTTATTGCATGACTTGCATCACATGCTTGATGCTCTGCATCAACGGTTGGGCGTACCCAGTTTGGTGATCGGCTGTGACTGCTTCTTGAGACGTCTGGAGCTTGAGGGGCTGGGAGAACTGGGCCAGGCGTCGCAATTGTTGAAGCGTTCCCGCGTGGTGGGGTTCAATACCTACGGCGAACAGCATCACGGCATGCACGTCAACCAAACCTTTACCGGGGTGGCTTTTGGATCTCTTACGCAATAGCCCAGACATTGTTCCCGAGACACCTTCCGAGCAAGCGTTGGCGGAGGAAAACCGGCGGCTACGGCGTATTTGCCATGCTTTGATGGAGCGGGTGGAATCGGGAGGCGCCGCTAACGGCGCGCCTTATGCCGCCTTCGAACATGCCGTGTTGTTGGCGGAACAAGTGCGTGAGCGTACGGAAGCTTTGCATCGCACCCTGGATGAATTGGGCCAGGCCAATTCACAGCTACACGAGGCCAAGGCGGACGCCGAGGCCGCCAACCTTTCCAAGACCAAGTTTCTTGCCGCTGTCACGCATGACCTTTTGCAACCCCTAAATGCGGCAAGGTTATTTGCCAGCGCCCTGGAAGAGCACCGCCTGCCACAGGATTCGGCGCAACTCGTGGGGCATATCGGCCGTTCGCTCAAGGATGTCGAGGCGCTGTTGGGCACCCTGGTGGATATGTCGCGCCTGGATGCGGGGATTCTCAAGGCGGATATTGCGCCCTTTCAGGTCAATGGCTTACTCGATGCTTTGGCCGAGGAATACCGTCAGGTAGCGGGGGTTCGCGGCTTGACGTTGAACTACGTTCCTTCAAGCGTGGTCGTGTCTTCCGATTTTACTTTGCTGGCGCGGGTGATTCGCAACTTCCTCAGTAATGCCGTGCGTTATACCGAGCAGGGCCATCTGCTTTTGGGGTGTCGGCGGCGGGCTGATGGGCTTGAAATCATGGTGGGAGATACCGGCCCAGGTATTCCTGAGCTTCAGCAAAAGGCGATTTTTCTGGAGTTTCGCCGTGCTCAACCGAGCCATGAATCACATAGCCGCGGGCTAGGCTTGGGGTTAGCTATCGTGGATCGCATCAGCACGATGCTTGATCACTCAGTTTTATTGAAATCGCTCTCAGGGCAAGGGGCGATTTTTTCCATTAAGGTGCCCTACGGCCAGCTTGCTCAGCGCTCGTCGGAACTCACCGTGGATGCCGCTCAAGTTGGGCAAGGGCCGTTGCAAGGGGCGGTTGTCTGGGTGATCGACGACGATCCGGCGATTCTCGAAGGGATGCAAGCGCTACTGAGAGGCTGGGGGTGTCGTGTGAGAACGGCTGCTTCGTTAAGCGCTTTGGAAGCGGCGAGTGATGGTGAAGAACCGGCCGTGCTATTGGTGGACTATCATCTGGGTAATGCGGGAGAGGATGGGGTGGCGCTTGCCTTGCGTCTGAGGCGATGTTACCCGGCTCTGCCAGTGGTGGTGATTACCGCGAATCATGATGCCGAGCTCAAACGCCATGCGCGCGAGCTAGACATGAATTGCTTGCTCAAACCATTGAAACCGTTGCGGCTGCGTATGTTACTAACGAACCTATTGGAAGAGCGCTTCGCCTAGCGCGTGTCTCGGCTTTATTCTACCCCAGAGGTTTGACGGCGGCCTTCATCCTGGTGCCGCTGCCGCATGTAGCCGTTGAGATCCGCCTCAGCCGCCATGACAATCGCCTGAACCCGGCTGGCAGCGTCGAGTTTACGCAAGATAGCGGAGACATGTGTCTTGACGGTGGTTTCGGCAATGTTCAATTCACGTGCAATCAGCTTGTTGGAGATGCCGGTCGTCATGCAGCTGAGTACATCCAGTTGCTTGGCCGTCAGGTAGGCCAAACGCTGGCGCAACAGGGTATCGGGTGACGGTACGGCCGACTCGCATGGCGTCTTGGCTGGTTGGCGCATGATATCCGGCGGCAAGTAGACCTGGCCTTCAAGTATTTGACCGATGGCGGCGAGTAGCTCCTGGCGTGGCGTTGATTTTGGAATGTATCCCACGGCTCCCATCGTGATGGCATCCAGTACCAGTCCGCGCTCTTGCTGGGCGGAAACGATTACCACCGCCAAACCGGGAAGCCGCTGGCGAAGGGTCTCCAGGCCGCTTAAGCCTTCGGCATCGGGAAGGCCGAGATCCAGAAGCAGTAAATCCAGCGCCTGATTGTCCTCAGCCAGCGCCACTGCCTGGGCAAGGCTCGCGGCTTCCAGCAAGTGACTACCGGGCAACCCAGTGGTTATCACTGCGCTTATCGCATCTCGAAACAGCGGATGGTCATCCGCCACCATCAGGGTATACATGTTTGCCTCCTACCAAGGGACGAGGGCATTTCCTCCCATTGAGGTATGTCGCCACGCGCTTATCTAACCAACACTGGTGTAGCACCTCATCCAATAATGATAATACTCAGGAGCATTGCCATGATCTATACCAATCCCGGTCAATCCGGTTCCGTCGTCTCGTTCGAAAAGCGTTACGGTAATTATATCGGCGGCGAATTTGTCGCGCCGGTAAAAGGCCAGTACTTTGACAACATTAGCCCCGTCAACGGCAAGGTTTTCTGTGAGATTCCCCGTTCCAGTGCCGAAGATATCGATAAGGCATTGGATGCCGCACATCAAGCGGCTCCGGCCTGGGGGAAAACTTCCGCTGGGGAGCGCAGCAATATTCTGCTCAAGATCGCTGATCGCATGGAGCAGAACCTGGAAATGCTCGCCGTGGCGGAAACCTGGGACAACGGCAAAGCGGTTCGCGAAACCCTCAATGCTGATTTACCCCTAGCGGTCGACCACTTCCGCTACTTTGCAGGTTGTATCCGCGCTCAGGAAGGGACCGCGGCGGATATTGATGCCAATACCGTGGCCTACCATTTTCACGAGCCGCTGGGCGTCGTGGGCCAGATTATTCCCTGGAACTTCCCCATCCTTATGGCGGTATGGAAACTCGCGCCAGCGCTTGCTGCCGGTAACTGCGTGGTACTTAAGCCTGCTGAGCAAACACCGGCGTCGATCCTCAAGCTGGCCGAACTGGTGGGTGATCTTTTGCCCCCTGGCGTGCTCAATATCGTCAACGGCTTTGGCGCTGAAGCAGGGCAGGCGCTAGCCACCAGCAAGCGTATTGCCAAGATTGCCTTCACCGGCTCTACCCCGGTGGGCTCGCACATTCTCAAGTGCGCCGCCGAGAACATCATACCCTCTACCGTGGAGCTGGGTGGTAAATCACCCAATATTTACTTCGCCGACATCATGAATGCCGAGCCACAATTCATCGACAAGGCCGTGGAAGGTCTAGTGCTGGCGTTTTTCAACCAGGGCGAAGTGTGCACCTGCCCCTCGCGGGCACTGATTCAGGAGTCAATGTACGACGACTTCATGGCCAAGGTGATCGAGCGCACCTTGAGCATCAAGCGCGGCAACCCGTTGGATACTGATGTTCAGGTGGGGGCTCAGGCGTCGCAGGAGCAGTACGACAAAATCATGTCCTACATGGATATTGCGCGTGAAGAGGGTGCCGAGTTCCTCGCTGGCGGTGGTAAGGAAGCCTTGGACGACTCGATCAATAATGGTTACTACATCCAGCCAACGTTGCTCAAAGGCAACAATAAGATGCGGGTTTTCCAGGAAGAAATTTTTGGCCCGGTGGTGGCGGTGACCACGTTCAAAGACGAAGAGGAAGCGCTGGCGATTGCCAACGATACCGAGTTCGGCCTGGGAGCTGGGGTGTGGAGCCGCGATATGAATGTGGCCTTCCGCATGGGACGTGGCATTCAGGCAGGGCGTGTCTGGACCAACTGTTACCATCAGTACCCCGCCCATGCGGCGTTCGGGGGCTATAAGAAATCCGGCGTGGGCCGCGAAACCCACAAAGTGGCGCTCGAACACTACCAGCAAACCAAGAACCTGCTGGTCAGCTACGACATCAACCCGCTCGGCTTTTTCTAAGGGCCATCTTCCGGGGGGTCATTTTTCCATGACCATGGCTTTCGCTCAGGCCCAGTGTCTGAGCGGAGCTTCGCGGATTTTACCCCTGGCATCCTCGACTCTGCCGATTTTCAATACAGTACTCAACGGCATTACCGTGCGTGACTCTTTTCGGTGACTCTTGAGCAGGTTACGACGCTTCGGTTACTCCAAAATCACCAAGTGATTGGACAGTTCGTTGCGCTCGTGGGTGGCGGGCACGTGCTCTTTCAAAAGCTTGCCACAGGCCGCAATGCAGTCAAGAAAACCCTGCCGGGTCTCGCCCTGATGCACCTTGGCGGTAAAGTCCGCCACAATGTCTTCCCACACCTTGTTGTCCAGAACATCGGCAATGCCCTGATCCACCAGAATCTCTACATAACGTTCCGCTTCCGAGACAAAGATCAGCATGCCGGTGCCGCCGTCGGTATGGTGCAGACGCTGCGCAAGGAACTGCCGCCGCGCCATGTTGGAGGCGCGCCAGTAACGTACCTGCTGGGGAATCAGGCGGGTGTTGATGCTCGGCATCCGGAACAGCAGGCTGAGTAGGACGAACGTGCCCCACTGCACTAACAACAAGATATCGGCACCGAACCAGTTGCCGACATAATTGGCAATACCTGGCAACAGCAACGCCAGGATGCCGGCCCAGAGCAGGGGGATATAACTGTAGTTATCAGACTGGGCCGTCAGCACGGTGACCAATTCGGCGTCGGTTTCCCGTTCCACCTCGTTAATGGCGGCGGTAACGGCTTCCTGATCGTTTTTGCTTAGTAATGTCATGATGGTGTGTTTCTCATTGTCAGGTGTGAAGACTCAGCGTGTGCGGATACCCTTGCGGCGTTACCAACCACCGGAGGCACCGCCACCGCCGAAGCCGCCACCGCCGCCGCCAAAACCGCCGCCACTGCCACCGCCGCCGCCACGGCCGCCCATGGCAGCGCCGAGCAGAGCTGCGCCGACGAGGGCAGCGCCTCCGCGCGCACCACGGCCGCCGCGACTGCCGATAAAAAACACGACGCCCATCATGATCAAGAAGAACAGCCCCACAAGGCCTGCATGGGGTTTTTCTTGGGCTGAGCGGGATGGCTGACCTTCGGGAACCGCCATGGGCTCGCCGCCGAGGACTTTGATCATGGCGGCGGTGCCGTTGACGATACCGGCCTCAAAATCGCCTTGGCGGAAAGCAGGGCTGATCGCCTGATTGATGATAATGGATGATTGGGCGTCGGTGAGTCGGCCTTCAAGGCCATAGCCGACTTCGATGCGGATAGCTCGCTCTTCCTCGGCCACGATCAGCAGGGCGCCGTTATCCTCGTCTTCCTGACCAATCCCCCAGTGCCGGCCCAATTGATAGCCGAAATCCTCAATCGGATAACCCTGCAGATTCGGCAAGGTGACCACCACCACCTGTTCGGTGCTGGCATCTTCGTGGGCTTCAAGCATCTGGGTCAGGCGCGTTTCCACTTCGGGAGAGAGCATCTCTGCCTGGTCGACCACTCGACCAGTCAGTTCGGGAAATGCTGGCGTTGACTGGGCCCAGCCGGTGACTGGGAGCAAAAGTAGGAACGTCAGCAGCAGGCTTTTGCGAATCAAGATAGCCATCAGAAGTCCACCGCTGGAGCGTCGTCGGCATTTTCCGTGGTGGCTTCGAAGTTGGCACGGGGCTCCAGATCGCTATACAACAGGCTGTGCCAAATTTTACCCGGAAAGGTGCGTAGTTCGGTGTTGTAGCGTTCCACCGCCTGAATGAAATCCCGGCGCGCGACGGCAATTCGGTTCTCTGTGCCTTCAAGCTGTGACTGCAACGCCAGAAAGTTCTGGTTCGACTTCAGGTCCGGGTAACGTTCGGACACGGCCATCAGGCGGCTCAGGGCGCTGCTTAGCTCACCTTGGGCTTGCTGGAACTGCTGCAGCTTCTCAGGGTTATTAAGAATGCTCTCATCCACTTGAATCGACGTGGCCTTGGAGCGCGCTTCAATCACCGCGGTCAGGGTTTCCTGTTCCTGGGCCGCGAAGCCCTTAACGGTTTCCACGAGGTTGGGAATCAGGTCGGCGCGGCGCTGGTACTGGTTTTCCACTTGGGACCAGGCGGCGGTGACTCTCTCATCGTAAGTGGGGATATTGTTAACCCCACAGCCACTGAGTAGCAAAACCAGCGCCATCAGCGACGTCAACTGCCAAATAGCCCGCCGTTGAAACGGTTTGCAAAGGATTCCCATAGTGCTCTGCCCCGGAGGTGGATGCATGAAAAAAGGAATGCGCGGCTCGCAGGCCGCGCATTGAACCTCCCCTTAGTATGGCGGTAGAGCGGCTGTTTTCAAGATGGTCAGCGTTCCGTGTGGTTCACGTCGTAGAGACATTTCCCCGCCACGAACGTCTGCTGCGGTATAAGTTGGCTATCAAGCAGCGTCACATCGGCGTCAAAGCCGATCGCCAAGCGTCCTTTGCTTCCGTGTAAACCGAGCACCCGGGCCACGTTTCCCGATATCAGATCTAGCGCTTGCTCCAGCGGTAACACCTCTTCGCGAACCAGGCGTTGCCAGTCCGCGATCAGGGTGGCGTTGCTCGCCACCCGCATGCCGGTATAGGCGCCCTTGTCGTCGAACTTCGGCAGGCTGCCGTTGCAATCGGAACTCATGGTGAGGCGCTCGACCGGGACACCGCGGCGGAGCAACCGCGATACCGCGCCAAAGCCGCTCAAATCGTCTTCGTCGGCGTCGTCGAACGCGGTCACGTCCACGTTGGCGTTGAAGGCCAACGCGTAGTCGGCAGCCTCCTTGAGCAGTTCACGATGGCGGTTTACGTGAGTGGGAATGACTTGTTCAGCGGGAATTTCGGTCTCCGTGAGCAGGCGGCGCAGCGGCTCAAGCCCTCGCTGACCGTCGCCAACGTGAAAATGGCAGATACCGCGCTTGCCAGCCAGCATGGCGCCGACGCGTACCTCGCTGACCAAGCGTTCGATCTCATCCTGGCGCGGTTGGCTGGAGCGATGGTCCGAAATGGCGATTTCGCCCAGACCGATCACCTCAGGGATCCAGGCAAGGTCACGCTGCAGGTCGCCGGTTAGCGTGGGCGGCGGGACACGATAGGCACCGGTGTACATATAAGCCGATATGCCGTCGGCTTTGAGGCCACGCACCTTGGCCAGCAGGTCGGCCGGGGAGCGGCTGATGCTGTCGGTGCCCAGCACACCCACTACCGTGCCAATGCCAATTGAGGCGATCTCGTGGGCGGTGATTTCCGGGCAGCGGCTACCGCAGCCGCCTTCGCCACCGCCACCGGTGACGTGAACGTGCTGGTCGATAAAGGCGGGCACGGCGGTGAGATGCCGTGCTTCCACGACGTGCACCGGCCACTCTGCGGGAATTTTGAGGTCATGCCCCAAGGCGGCAATTCGGCCGTCGGCGATCAAAATATCGGTGGCTTCAAGAGGCTCCGGCGCGAAAATGCTGCCCACCCGTAGCAGGGTCAGTAGCGGGTCTTTCCGGGGGTTGGTGGGTATCATGGCAGCTCTCCGCTTGGCGTTGTGGCGGTGGCTGAATGGGCGCGGCGCTCTCTGATACGTTCAATGGTGCCTTCCACGTCATCGATCAGTAACACCAGCAAGTCGCCTTCGCTGGCCTCATCGAAGGCCCTGTCGATAGCCTGCTGTTCTTCTATAATGACTTCCACTCGGCAAGCGCTTGGCACTGACGCGGCGCCGTCGCGAAGCAGGCCGGCGGCTTCGCCGATAACTCGGCCGCGCGGGTCAGTCTCGTAGAGGAAGACGGTGTCGTGCACTCTGGCCAGCAGAGTGCCCAGGGCGAATAAGTCCTCGTCGCGGCGGTTGCCCGGCGCGCTGGCCACGCTGATGCGGCGCCGAGCCGGGATGGCGCCGATCAGTTCGCTCAGCGCTTCAAGCGCCGGCACGTTATGACCGTAGTCGATTAGCACCTTTATGCCGTCGACGTCGATGAGGTTGGTACGGCCGGGGTTCTGACCCGGTGTGGGAAGAAAAGTCTGCAGGCCCATTTGGATGTCAGGGATCGACAAACCTAGCGCATAGGCGGCGGCACTGGCCGCTAGGGCATTGGCGATATTGAAGCGGGCATGGCCTTCAAAGGTGAGCGGCACGTCCACCACCGAAATCACCTCGGCCTCAACATGGCCTTGGCGCATGACGATACGTTCGTTGTGGACGGTAAAGGCAACGCCCTGTTCGTGGACATGCTGACGGACGGGGCGAGAATTGGGGTCCAGCGTGAAGAAGATAATATCGCCCCGAGCCCACTGCTGACCTTCCAGCACTCTTGGGTCGTCGGCATTGAGCACCGCCGTTCCGCCTGGGCGAACGGCATCGATGACGACCGTCTTGCAGCGCGCCAGTTCATCAAGCGTATGGATGTCATGCTCGCCCAGATGGTCGCTGGCAATATTGAGCAGCACTCCCACTTCGCACTCGTCAAAACCCAAGCCGCGGCGCATGATGCCACCGCGGGCGACTTCCAGTACGGCACACTCAACCGTCGGCTCGCTCAGCACAATCGCGGCCGCTTGAGGGCCGCTATAGTCGCCACGCAAAATGACGTGGTTGTCGATTTCGATGGCCCCGGTGCAGGCCATGCCGACACCGCGTCCGGCCTGGCGCAGCAGGTGCGAGAGCAACCGCACCGTGGTGGTTTTGCCGTTGGTGCCGGTGACCGCGACGATCGGTATTCGCCCGGTGTCTTCGCTATCGGGAAAGAGCATCTCGATGACGTGATGACCCACATCGCGGCCTTCCCCGTGGGTGGGCGAGAGGTGCATACGAAAGCCAGGGCCGGCGTTGACCTCGACCACGGCGGCGGATTGTTCTTCCAATGGCCGCGTCAGGGTCTCGGCCAGCAGGTCGATGCCGATAATATCCAGCCCTACCAGCCGCGCGATGCGCTCCGCGGCGTAGCGCACTTCCGGGTGAATATTGTCGGTGACGTCCGTGGCCGTGCCGCCGGTGCTGAGGTTCGCGGTGGACTTCAGATAGACGATTTTGTCTTTCGCGATAACACTCGCCAAGGTCACGTTCTGGTCGGCTATTAGCCGGTGCGACTGTTCGTCCAGCTGGATCTGGGTCAGCAGGTTCTCGTGGCCGATACCGCGACGCGGATCGCGATTTTCCTCGTCGATCAGCGCTTGCAGCGTTGCATGCCCATCGCCAACAACATGGGCCGGGCGACGTCGCGCGGCGGCCACAAGTTTGCCATTGATGACCAGCAGGCGATGATCCTCGCCGCGGATATGCTGCTCAACGATCACGGAGGGATGGCGGCGGGAGGCAATATTGAAGGCATCACTCAGCGCTTGGTCGTCTTCAATATTAGTGCTCACGCCGCGGCCATGGTTGCCGACAACCGGCTTCACTGCGACGGGGTAGCCGATGTCGCGGACGGCGTCGAGCGCTTCGTCGAAGGAGCTGCACACTTGCCCGCGCGGCACCGGAATCCCGGCATCGCCGAGTATCTGCTTGGTCCATTCCTTGTCGTCGGCGATACCGTAGCCGATCAGGCCGGTACGCCCGGTCACCGTCGCTTGAATACGCTGCTGCCGATGGCCGTGACCGAACTGGAGGTAGCTGCTTTCCTCGCTCAAGCGGGCATGGGGAATACCCCGCCGGGTGGCGGCCTCGACAATGGCCGCTGTGGAAGGGCCGAGCAGGTTTGCGTCGCGCACCTGCGTTAGGCGTTCAACAATCGCGGGCAAGTCGACCGCCTCGCCGTGGAACAATCGCGCGACAAGGTCGACCGACTCAACGCCAGCGACTAAGCCGCAAGCTTCGTCTCGGTAACGGTAGATGACGTGGTAGATGCCGGTTTCGTAGGAGTCGACCGTCTTACCGTAGCCCACCGAAAACCCGATCAGGTTTTGCAGCTCAATAGCGACATGCTCGACGACATGACCGGCCCAGGTGCCGCGCTCAAGCCGTTCCAGAAAGCCGCCAGGGCGCCCCACCGAGCAGCGATGTTCCTGCAGGGTGGGTAGCAGCGTTGTCAGCCGCTCGACAATGCCGGGAACAAGATCGCTCGGCCGCTCTTCGAGCTCAGCGATATCCAGTCGCATGAAAATAGCCTGGTACCGGCTGTAGTAGTTAGGGCCACGCAAGGCCCGATGCTCAAGAATCTTCACTGCCCAACCCTCCCCGCGAGCATGGCCTGGAGCTCATCCGCAACGAGGTAGCGGCGGGCCTCGACGTCAAAGCCGTTGCCGCTGACCAGCGCATGGAGAATCATGTGCTCGACGGCCACTGGTTCACCCATCTCAAGGTCGGCGATGTTTGAGCTCGCCAGGTCGAGGCTATCAATGAGAATCACATGCCCCGTACCGATGGCTTCGAGAATACCGTGAGGATGGATGATTACCCCAGCATCCTCACCCAACCCGACACCTAGATGCTCCGGGTTGCTGGCGCCAACCTCCATCAGCCGAGTGAAGCGCCCACGTTCAAGGAAGTGGCTATCGATGATCAGGTCATCGATAAAACTCAGGCCAAAGGTCATGTTGACGGCGCCTTTGCGCAGGGCGTCGGCGGCAGCACCGTTGTAGATCATGGTGCAGGGCATGGCCGCCGCGCCTGCGCTGGTGCCCGCCACAACGGCGCCGTCTTCGAGGCGCTGGCGGATGGCCGTCAGTACCGGCGAGCCGCCCAGCACGTGGGTCAGGCGCAACTGGTCACCGCCGGTGAGAAAGATAACGCCGCTTTGTTCGATCAGGCGTACCGTATTGGCATCGGCCGCTTCCTGGCGGTCGCGGATGCCCAGCGAATGGATACGACTAGCGCCCAGGCGAGAAAAAGCCGCCTCGTAGTCGGGTAGCACTTCATCAGGGATGCTGCTCGCGGTGGCAATGACCGCGACCTCTTGGTTGCCCTCGGGGGCTAGCGAGAACACTTTCTTGAGAATCTCAAGATCGGAGGTCTTGTCCTCGGCACCGCCGATGGCGACAAGGTGGCCGGATGCCGAGAAAAGGGGAGAGACCATATTCCTTTCGCCGCCTAGCGACGCTTCTGGGAGCGCTACAACATTACCCGTAGCGGCCATGTCGTATCGCGCAATCAATGTTGTAACCGGTAATGTTGTAACCCGTAATGTGCAACCCGTGTTTCACTTATAACAGCTGAAAACCACCCTCGCCAGATGAATCATGCCCTTTCGCCAACTGGCGTTTCCACGGTAGAGCAGCGGCACGCATGCGCTCTTGTATATTGGCCCAGCGCCGCCACGATAACCCGCTATACTGCGATAAACGGCTTTTCTTCATGTGCGGCTCGCCTAGCGGGCTGTGCTTTTGTAGTGATAGCTGACGCAACCGGGCTTATACCGGGAGGTGTTCATGAGCGTGCGGAATATTTTTGTTGTTGGAATGGATGAACATAATCGTCAACGCCTGGAGCATTTGCGTGGCGCTGAGAACTATCGGTTTCATGGCGTGATCGAGCCAGCCGAAGTCAATGATACGGAAATTTTTCCTATCGAAGACATGCTATTCCGCGCTGAAGCCCAGCTGAAAGCGTTTGGTGAGCCTATCGACGCTATCGTGGGCTACATGGATTTTCCCGTTTCGACCATGCTGCCGCTGCTCTGCAAGCGAATCGGCACGCCGTCTACCAGTCTCGAAAGCCTGCTCAAATGCGAGCATAAGTACTGGAGCCGGCTCGTTCAGCGTGAGGTCATGGCCGATTATATTCCCCGTTTTACTGCCTTTGATCCCTTCGACCCACAAGCGCTGCAGCGTATAGGCGAAGCGGGGCTTTATATGCCCTTTTTCGTCAAACCCATCAAATCCTCAGGCTCACGACTGGGGTTTCGCATCGAGAGCCCCGAAGATTTTGCCCATGCGGTAGAACGGCTGTGCGACGGTATCGGGACGATTTCAGAGCCTTTCAATTACGTGCTTGATCACGCCAACCTGCCTGACGATGTGCGCTCGGTGGATGGCGGCCACTGCATGGCGGAAGAGATTATCGGCGGCTGGCAATGTACGGTCGAGGGCTATGTGTTCCAGGGTGATGTCGTGCCTTACGGTATTGTCGATTCGATTCGTTACCCGCAGGTGCTGAGTTTTTTCTGCTATCGCTACCCGTCCCGCCTCCCCGCGGCCATTCAGGCCAAGATGGAGGAGCTGACGCGTCAGATCATGACCCATATCGGTTATGACAATGCGGCCTTCAACATCGAGTACTTCTGGGATGAAGTGCAGGACCGCATCTGGCTGCTGGAGATCAATACCCGCGTGGCACAGTCGCATTGTGACATTTTCGAAAAAGTCGACGGTGTCAGCCATCAGCAGGTAACGGTGAATCTGGCGCTAGGCCAACGGCCCGACATGCCGCATCGCCAAGGGGCCTTCAAGGTCGCCGGGAAGTTCTTCTATCGAGTCTTCTTCACCGACGCCATCGTCAGCCAGGTCCCCAGTGCCGAAGAGATTGAGACGCTTCAGCAAGCCTTTCCCGGCACTGTGATCGCGCTCCAGGTCGAGGCCGGCATGCGCTTATCCTCCCTACCCGAGCAGGATAGCTACAGTTACGCCCTGGCTTACTTGTGGATGGGGGCAAACGACGACGTCACCCTGGAAGAGAACTACGCGCGTCTTGCCGAACAGCTCCATTTCGCGTTCGAAAATATCGTCGGCTGACGTATTCGCGTTACGGAAGAACATTGCGTTACATCATAAGGAGCAATTCATGCATATCGTCAGCGATTTCCCGCGCAACGTACGGGAGGAGGAAGATTGGATTACGCTGGCCGATGGCTGCCGGTTGGCCATTCGTATCTGGCGCCCGGTGGATGCCGAGAGCGACCCGGTACCGGCTATTCTTGAGTACCTGCCTTATCGCAAGCGCGACCTGACCGCGATGCGCGATGCTCAAACACATACGTATTGGGCCGGCCACGGTTACGCCGGGGTGCGTGTCGACATGCGCGGCAGCGGTGAGTCCGACGGCGTGCTGACCGACGAATACCTGCAACAGGAACTCGATGATGGCGTTGAAATCCTGCAATGGCTAGGTAAGCAACCTTGGTGTACCGGGGATGTGGGCATGATCGGCATCTCTTGGGGCGGGTTCAATGGCTTGCAGATCGCCGCCCTTCAGCCGCCGGAGCTGAAGGCTGTTATCACGCTGTGTTCCACCGACGACCGCTACGCCGATGATGTTCACCACATGGGAGGGTGTTTGCTCGGCGATAACCTGTCGTGGGCTTCGACCATGTTCGATGGCAATACTTGCCCCCCCGATCCGCAGCTGGTGGGTGAGCGCTGGCGAGAAATGTGGAGGGAGCGCCTTGAGGGAAGTGGGCTATGGCTGGCGACCTGGCTGCAGCATCAGCGCCGTGACGATTATTGGAAGCACGGTTCGGTGTGCGAGGATTTCTCACGTATTCGTTGTCCTGTCTATGCCGTTAGCGGCTGGGCCGATGGTTACTGCAATGCCGTGTTCCGGTTGCTCGATGGGCTCGACGTGCCACGTAAGGGCCTGGTGGGCCCTTGGTCGCACAAGTATCCTCACCTGGGCGTTCCGGGCCCGGCCATCGGCTTTTTGCAGGAATCGCTGCGCTGGTGGGATCATTGGTTGAAGGGCAAGGAAACGGGGATCATGGACGAGCCGATGCTGCGGGTATGGATGCAGGATTCGGTCCCGCCCTCGGCCCGTTATGAGGAACGACCGGGCCGCTGGATTGCTGAACCCAGCTGGCCTTCGCCGCGAATCGAACCAACGCATTTTCGCCTCACCAGCGGTCACGATCTTGTGCCTACCGGGCGCAAACCCGCCGCGCAGGTCTCCGGCGAAGACGAAGATGAAGTGCCGCTTAGTGTGCGTTCGCCGCTGTCGGTCGGGCTGTATGCCGGTAAATGGTGTTCTTATAATGCGCCGCCGGATTTGCCGCATGATCAGCGTGACGAGGACGGCGGTTCACTGATCTTCCAGACGGCGCGACTCGATCATGACATCGAGATTTGCGGGCAGCCCGTTGTCGAACTTGACATCGAAGCCGATCAGCCGGTGGCGATGGTGGCGGTTAGGCTCAGCAATATTGCGGAAGATGATAAGGCGACCCGGATTACCTATGGGCTTTTGAACCTGACGCACCGTGACAGTGACGAGTTTCCCCAGCCACTCGAGCCTGGCAAGCGTTATCGCGTGCGCGTACTGCTTAAACATATCGCGCAAAACTTTCCTGTGGGCCACGCCATACGGCTTTCGCTCTCTACCAGTTACTGGCCGCTGGCATGGCCGTCGCCAGTGCCCGTCAAGCTGACCGTGCACCCCGCCAGCTGCCAGTTGATCCTGCCTAACCGTGAGCCTCAGCCTCAGGAAGAAGCGGCACTGCCAGCATTTGCCCCGCCGGAGGCAGCGCCGCCGCTTGCGGTGACCCTGATCCAGCCGAGCCAGGAGGCGTGGCGCGTGATACGCGACCTGGCCAATGATCAGACCACGCTCGAAGTTATCAATGACGAAGGCATCTTCCGTCTCGATGACATCGACCTCGAACTCTCGTCACGGGTCGTTGAACGCTATACTTATTCCTACGGTAACTACGACAGCCTGAGCGGCTGGACCGAGTGGGAGCGCAGTTTCCGACGCGGCGACTGGGAAGTGCGCAGCGTGACTCGCACCCTGATGACGTCCAACGCCACTAACTTTCGCCTGCGCGCGACCCTAGATGCCTTTGAAGGCGATAGCCGGGTGTTTTCTAAGAGTTGGGACGAAGAAATCCCCCGGGATTTGGTTTGAACCATGATCTTGTTTGAACCATGACCTTGTTTGAGCCCCGTGTTCTGGCTTGAGCAAAGTGTTCAGGGAACCTTTCGGGGGGGTAAATGGCTATCATGGTGATGGGCACGCGGGCGGCGTGGGGTCTGCTGAAAACCTCAAGCCGGTAAACCAAGCGGTGGCATTGCCGCCCGCGTTGTCGCCATCGCTCATGATGGCGACGCCATCGATATGGGCGTAACTTTCACCAAACAGGCGCTGATAATCCTCGCGAACATGGCGTACCTCAGCGACCCACCGGCCGACGTTATCATCGCCCCCTTGTAGGGCAAGAAGCTGCGCGCGGTCAGTAAACGCGTTGGTCCACGTACTATCAGGGGCTTGCGTTGAGGACCAGACGTAGTTAACCGACTGCACCTGCCACGGCAGTAGCCCGGTTTTATGCGCGACGTAAACACGCCCGGGGTAGTCGTCGCCAGCTTTGGTGGTTTCATTCAAACCGGGGTAAATACGGTCCACTTGCCAGCACCATTTCAGATAAGGCGTCTGGGCGAGATCGATTTCACGCTCCAGGTAGAGCGCCGAGGCTTGGCCATTGGCACGCGCTTGCAGCACACGCTCGCCATCTTTCTCGGTGAGCCGGTAATCGGTTTCCCCGGCGAAGCTGCGGGTAGGCCAGCGCTCCATTTGGAGAGGCGAGAATGTTATGGGGTCGCTTCCTGCGCTTTCCACCATCCCGGGGCTGATGACAACGGCTAACCAGGGGAGGAAAAGCCAGCGTGGCGAGGGGAGGAGTGTCTTCATGGGGTGGCGTTTGGGTCGTCGTCGGTTGTCGGTGGCTGTTCTCCTAGCCGGTGGAGCAGTTCAAACTGCGCTTGGCAACGCCGGCAGGGGCGACACATCATGGTGTGAACACGCAGTGCTAAGCGTTCGCGCCGTGTCAGATTGCGATCGAGCGATAGCGACATCAGCTTGGTAGCTTCGCGGCACATGATCATCATAGCGGTCTCTTCGCGTTGGCGTCAGGGGGAGTCAAGCCAGCCTTTTTCGATGCAGTTACGTAGCCGTAAACGCGCACGATGCAGAATGACCCAGCAGTTGGTTTCTGTCACCCCAACTTCCTTACAAATCTCCTCTGTTGAGAAGCCCATGAATTCGCGCAGGGTAAAAACCCGCGCAATGTTGTCGGGTAGGGCGATCAAGCAGGCATCCAACACGCGCCAAAACCCTTGGTTTTCCAACAGTTGATCAGGCTCACCCCATGCCTGCGGGCGAGCCGCCGCCTGCCAGCGCCCATTAGGTTGGAATAAAGAACCCTGGAGCAGCGTATCGAAGGCGTCGTCGTCGCTTTGGTCATCAAAAGCGTGCCAGTTCGCGTAACGTTTTTGTTGGCGCAGTCGCTCAAGGATTTTGTTCTTTAAAATGCCGAAAACCCACGTTTCAAATGCCGAACGTCCTTCAAAGGTGGCGTGCTTTTCCAGTGCGATGACTAAGGTGTCTTGCACTGCATCTTCTGCCGCCGCACCGTCACGCAGCTGGAGGCGGGCAAAGGCGACGAGTTTCGGCCGCAGTGCCGCGATATGGGCGTTAATGGCGGGTTCGTGAGAAGAGGACGTGGCAGTGGTCACGGTGAATCCCCAAAATCAGCGCCCGTAACGTGTGCTACAGGCTGGTTGGCACCCATGGGCGCGTTAGGACGCTTCCCATGCAAGCGGTTTAAGCTCTTCGTTAAGAGGGGTCTCGACCATGTGGTTGGTGTAGTTGGAAAGGGTTTTTAAGGCACACGCAATGACTAATTCTAGTGCATGTTGCTGCGTAAAGCCTGCGCTGAAAAACGCGTCTAATTCGGCTTTTTCGGCCCAACCGCGCTGCGCGTTGAGGTGGCGAGCAAAGCGTGTGACCGCTGCGACTTTGGCATCGTTTGGCGCATTGCGCTCGCGCAGGTCTTTGACCAGCGCATCGTCAGCCCCTGCTTGTTTGATGCCGCCGGTGTGCGCGGCTACGCAGAAGCTACACTCATTGTCGGCGCTAATGGCCAACAGTGCTGCCTGTTGCTCAACGGGGCTTAAGCTGGTGTTGGCGTAAATACCGTCCAGTGTGAGGTAAGCCTCAAGTAGCGCTGGGGCTTCGGCCATTTTGCCGAAGATGTTGGGCAGAAAGCCCATTTTTTTCTCCGCGGCTTGCAGGCTCTCTTTCGCCGCTTGCGGCGCGCTATCGAGGGTGTGAAGGGGGAAATCAGCCATGTCAAACTCCTAAGTAATGGTCGCGTTGCGTTAACGAGTTCATTGATTGTGGAACAATAAGTCCATAATTAGCAAATGCGATGAGAAAAATCTTGTGCGAGTCAGTGATATCGACTGACGAAGTGCGGGCGTCGCGTTGTAAGGAGTTCGCGGTGTGGCTCACTGACATAGTGGAGTAACAGAACAATCAACCACTACCAATGGGGCAACACTATGTCGATCTATCAACAACGCCAAGACTTACTCGGCAAGCTCCGCCGCCAGCTGCGTTATACCGCGCCAGCACTCGTACTGGTGGCAAGCGGCGGCGCGCTAGAGGCGATGGCCAGCGATCAAAGCGTTTATGCCACGTCCGGTGAGGTGCCGAGCACGTTACTGTTGGCCAGCAACCACGCCGAGGCACAAGCAGAAGGCGAGGGCGAAGCGCAGGCAGAAGGCGAGGGCGAAGCGCAAGCTGAAGGTGAAGGCGAGGCACAAGCTGAAGGTGAAGGCGAAGCGCAAGCAGAAGGTGAGGGCGAAGCGGAAGGGAGCGCAGAGCCTAACGCGCGTACGGCATTGGTATCTCGCCCAGACGGTTACGAGCCCGGTTACGATGAAAGTGGCGATAACCCGCAATCTCTCATTGAACGCGGAAAAGCGTTGTTTAATGACGCGTCGTTAAGCACTAACGGGCTATCGTGTGCCAGCTGCCACGGCGTTGATGGCCGGTCGGGCTTTCAAGACACGTTCAATCAGCCGTATCCGCATCAGGTGAGTATGGGCGTTAACCAGTTCGGCATGGAAACCGTGCACGCCGATGAGATGGTTCAACTCTGCATGGTCGCGCCCATGGCCGCCGAGCCACTCGACTGGGCATCCGACGATTTGGCTGCGCTCGCGGCGTATGTGGTACACGCTAGGGCACGCTTTGCCGGTGAAGCGGATGGCGACTGCAACGTGACAATGTGAGGGCAAAAACGCGTTTTTACCTTAAACGGCCCACGTGTTTACGCTTGGGCCGCTTTTAGGAGGTAATCGCTTTTGGGGTGTCGTTCAGCACTTGCGCTAAATCACGAATCACACCCTGGGTGACGTCGACCTGTTGTATTCCGTGGCTGGTGGTTTCATCGGCTGCACCCGTGGCATGGTCAATGGCCAGTTAACTGCCATAGTGCCTCGCATTGATTGATGATGGTCAGCAGCGGCCCCACGACTAAGGCGGTTTTAAGGGCGCGTGGCCATAAAGGCAAGCCATGGGTGTGTTCGGTATCTCTTATTGTCATGCTTTCCCCCTGAGAGACGCTGGCATGTTAGATTGAGCATAAATTGACCAAGCAGGGTATAAGTGATGGCAATGGGCAGACCCTTACAACATCAACCCGATGTGGCGTTAACAGCGGCTATGGACACCTTTTGGCGGTTGGGGTATCACCATGCGTCGCTGCGCGATCTGCTCGCGGCGATGGGAATTTCTCGTAGCTCGTTGTATCAGCTTTATGGCAATAAAGAAGCGCTCTTCTTGGCGGTTTTGAGTCGTTACCGCGAACAGTTGTTGGCTAATTTAGCGGCGTCTTTTGATCAAGCACCATCGGCGTGGGCATTCATCGATCACCTGCTGACCCAGGCCGCGTTAGACGCGCAAAGCGAGCAGGCTGAGCTTGGCTGTTTGATCTTTAACTCGGCCACCGAGTTAGGGGGGGAGGCCTCACCACCAGGGCAACACGCTCGTCAATGCGTCGATGACATTCGCGCTTTTTTCACCCAAGTCATCGCGCGAGCTCAACGCGAGGGCAGTATTAGCGCTGATTACGACCCGGCTAGCACGGCGCAATTCTTAACCCTTTCCATGTCCGGGTTACGGCTTATGAACAAAAACGGTGCGACCAAATCTCAGGCGCGACAAACGGTTGAGCACATTCTTCAGGGGTTACGCTGAGTCTTGCGGGCATCTGGAGGGAAGTCGTAAAAGATCGCCACCGCATGATGAACACGGTGGCGTTATGGCTTTCAATGCAATGATGTTTCATGCGGGTGCTTTACGCACTATTTCGGTGCAATATTCGAGTCAGGCACTTTATAATGGATTGTTCTCCGCGCAACCAAGGCCCCAGCAGGCGCATGGAAAGCGGAATGAAAAGGAACACCATTATCGGTGTTAGCGCTAAGGTGCTGATCAGCACTTTGGGCACAATCGCTAAGTCGGCAAGTAGCCCGCCGAACAGCATCTGAAAGCTTAACGACACCGGGAAGAACGCTAGCCAAATCGCGATGGCCTGTTTCCAGCGCGGCGGTGTCTGGCCGGTAGCCTCCTGAAACCACCCGTCTAAACCAATAGCACGGTGCTCTTGGGGCGCCATATAGAGCCCTTCTCCGCGGGTAAGCCAGGTCCGGCGCGAAGCCGAGTGCTCCCAAAGCGCTAGAGACTGCGCGTCGCGAAAGCGGAAAATGATCTGATACTCGTCGTCACCCGGGGGCGGCTCTAGTACGCCGGAACCCAGATAACCGTCAAAATCGCTGGCCAGTTCACGGCCTTCTTCCAGCCAAGCGGTGAAGTCGCGGTAACGGCCGGGGGGTACGCGTCGCGCTACCATTAACGTCACAGGATTAGGTGACATAATGTATCTCCTTGTTCGTGGCGCCAGGGTAAGGCACCGACTTTCACGTAGGCCGGGTAGGCCCTTGTGATAAATTATGCAATAACTATACCATTTTGTTGGGACGTTTGGGGTTAAGCCGCCTGGAGCCAGTGAATCGCTTGCGCCGCCTGTTGCGGCGGCACGTGGATCAGCACATCCTGCATGGCGAGCCATTGTCACAGCAGACCGAGGGCGACCAAGCCAGCCAACAAACCGAGGGTAATGCCGAGAGAGCGAGACATGGGGTAGACAGGGTTTTTGCTGGGTTGCGCTCGTGAAAGTATTATCACTTAAGTGCGCATGAGGGTATTTAAAGGCATTGCAGAGGCCGAACTAGAAAAGAAAGGGTCATTCGGGCAGGTTCGGGGTGACGGTTTGCACGCTACTTGCTTTATACTCGCGGGTTTTTCCAATCTAGGAGCGTAGATGCCTTCGCCACTCGATAACCATACCCCCGCGGAGGTTGACCCGGCGACGGGAAAACCGCGGCGTGAGTTTAAGGCGCGGGGGAGCTTTGTTGAGCGCTGTGAAGGGTGCAATTTACCGGTGCTGAACTGTCTCTGCCCGTATAAAGTCACTGCCGAAAGCGAGGCACAGGTGTGGCTTTTGACCCATCGGATTGAGCATTATAAGCCGACCAATACCGGGCGTTTGATTGGCGATGTGCTGGCGCAAACGGAGGTGTTTACCTGGCACCGCACCGAACCGGATCCCCGCTTGCTGGCGCTGCTCGCGGATGAGCGCTTTGCGCCTTTTGTGGTTTTCCCCGATGACCAACCCGACTACGCCGACCGCGTGGTATCGATTGATGCCGTGACGCAGGCAAAAGCCAGCGGTAAAACGCCGGTGTATATTCTTATTGATGGTACCTGGCGCCAAGCACGGCGGATTTTTCGCAAAAGCCCTTATCTCGATGCGTTGCCGGTGTTGCCGCTTCGCAGCGAACGGGAAACCCGCTACCGGCTGCGTAAACCGGCGTCAAAAGCGCATTTATGCACCGCTGAAGTTGCCGCCGAGCTTCTGCGTCAAGGCGGTGATGTTGATGCCGCCGATGTGCTTGATGATTATTTCGATGCGTTTAACGCAAGCTATGCCGCAAGCCGTCAGTACCATAAGATCAAAACCCCCACGGACGCCATGCAACGTTTGCTAGCGCGGCAGCCAACGCCATAACACCTGACGCACCCAATACCAGCGGTTGATGAGCAACGCGGTGAAAATCAGCCCGCAGCCGAGTAGCTGCAAAAGCGTCATGCTTTCGCCAAACCAGAAGGCGGCCAAAAGCGCGGTCCACACCGCTTCGAGCATTAAGATAACCGCCGCATGACTTGGCGATGTCATGCCCTGGGCTTTCACCTGGAGAAAAAAGCGCAGTGAGCTGGCAATCAGGGCGCTGGCCAAAAACCAGCCGATAATTGCCGGCGAAAGCGCTAGCGGCTCGCGTTCGAACAGCACAGAAAGCGTCGTCAGTACCACGCCCACCACCATCAGTTGTAACGTAGTGAGCGGCAGGGCAGGAAGGTGGCGCACCACGCGGGTGTTGACGTTGATCAGTAGCGCAAACAGTAGCGCCGAGCAGACCATAAAAAGCTGGCTAGGCTCAAGGCGAAAACCGGCGTTGAGCGAAAGTAATGTAAAACCAAAGAGTGCGATGGGCAGGGCGACCCATGTCGTGCGCGGCGGCAGGTCGCCAAACAGCAAGCGTGCCACTACTGGTACCAGCAAAATCCCCAGGCTATTGATGAAAGCGCTTTCGCCCAGGTGATGAGAATATTCAAGCCCCATTACCCAAAAGGCAATGGCGCCGCTGAACAACAGCCCAACCGCTGCGCCGTTGTATAGCTGTCGCGCCGGTAAGCGGCGCAGTGCAGGCCAAGCAAAGCAGGCGAGCACTGCACTCGCGAGCAAAAAACGCGTGCCAATAAACCACAATGGCGACATGCCCGCGAGGGCTTCTTTAGAGAAAATCCAGCCCGCGGCGGCCACCAGCGTGACCAGTAATAACAGTGCATCCGCTTGCCAGGGGGAGCGTACCAGGGTGTTCACGCCGCGCTGCCAAACAGTGCCCCGGCGATTCTAAACCCGGCAATCCAAGTGCCAGCGGCGGAGCCTAAGGTGGCGAGCATGAAAACTAACAAGGTGCGCGAGACGCGGTTTTTCCACCAGCCTTTAAGGTGCGCGACATCGTGGCGCAACGTCGAAAAATCGCGCACTTTAGGTTTGCGCATATAGAGTTCAACCCCGGCGGCGACAAAGCCCGCACCGATGGTGGGGTTGAGCGATGTCAGCGGTGCAGCGAAAAAAGTCGCGACGACGGTGACCGGGTGGGCCAATGCCGCGATGGTGGCCGCGCTTGAAAGCACGCCGTTGATTAAAAACCACTCCAACACCAACTGCCAGCCAAGCTCAGTATTGCGCGAAAAGCCAATCGCAAAGCCGATGAGTACTAGTGCGGTGATCGCCCATGGCAGTATTTTCCACAGTTTGGAGGGTGGCGGTGTGGCTTCCAGCGACTCACGCTCCGCGGTTGGCGAGTCAGGTAAGGGAGCTTGTAAATGCTCGCCAGTGCCTTTTAAGTGCCCAGCCCCGAGGATCACAAGCACGTGCTGGTAGCGCCCAGGGGGGGCATCTTCGGCTAGGCGCAGCGCCATGTAGCGGTCGCGTTCGCGAATTAGCGGCGTGTAGAGCGCCTCTGACTCAGCGGCAAACTCGCTAAAC
This sequence comes from Vreelandella vilamensis, assembly GCF_031451755.1. NCBI lineage: Bacteria > Pseudomonadati > Pseudomonadota > Gammaproteobacteria > Oceanospirillales > Halomonadaceae > Vreelandella > Vreelandella vilamensis. The sequence goes on from NZ_JARWAN010000001.1 coordinate 259,816, forward strand.
GTCGCCTCAAGAATGTCGCCTTCTTTGAGCTTTTCGATCTCTTCCTGGGCGACGTCTTGGCGCGACAGCACGCTGCCCAAAAGCCCTGAGAAAAGCGAAAAACGCTGCCACCAAGGTACGTTGCGGTAGATGCGTTTGAGCGTGATGCCCACGTCGCGGTCAACCAGCAAAAGCGGCAAATCGAGACGTTTGGCCTCGTCAACGGCAGCGCGCATCTCAGCGCCTGGCTGAATACCGGATTGCTCGGCAATGCGCTGTTGAAACGCCCCCAGCGCTAAGCTGGCGGCGACCATGCCGGCCTTGCCCTGTTTGAATACCTGGAACAAATCCTGCTCGCCCATGGCATTAGGGTTGGCCATGCTGTGATGGCGGGCATCGCAAAGCTCAATGGCGACGGCATCAAATTCACCGGTCTCAATGAGCTTGCGTACGTCGTCCGCGCTTTCAGCGGAGACGTGAGCGGTACCCAGCAGGGTATAGCGCGTATCCCCAACGGTGACGGTTTTTAGCGGCCCGCTAGTCGTGGGAAGCATAGATGCGGTATCAGTTGGGCTCATTCAGCACTCGATAAAAATAGGGTAAAACGGGAAATAAAAGCGTTTAGCGGCGCCAGAAGGCGGGCGTAAACAGCACTAAAATCGTGAAAATTTCTAATCGGCCAAGCAGCATGGCTAGCACTAAGATCCACTTGGCAAGCACCGGCATGTCGCCGTAGTGGGCACTGGCTTCGCCGAGTGCCGGGCCTAAATTATTGAGCGCCGACCCGACGGTCGACCAAGCCGTTACCTGATCCACGCCGGTTGCCATGACGCCGACCAGCATCAAAAAGAACAGCATGACGTAGGCCGAGAAAAACCCCCACACCGCTTGGGCAACACTATCCGGCACGCTCACTTTGCCTACTTTAACGGCGATGACCGCGTTGGGGTGGATCAAGCGCATGACTTCGCGCATGCCCTGCTTCAAGATCAAAATAATGCGAATGACTTTCATCCCGCCGCCGGTAGAGCCTGAGCAACCGCCGACAAAGGCCGCAACAAACAGAAGAAACGGCAGTGCCCCAGGCCAGCCGGAAAAATCAGCGACGGCAAAACCTGCCGTGGTAGCCACGGAGACAACCTCAAACAGCCCGTGGCGCAAGCCGAGCTGGGTATCATACGTTCCCGTCAACCACAGGGAAATCACGGTCACGGTGGTTAACCCGAGCAAAAATAAGAGTAAAAAACGGGCTTCGGGATCTTGGAAGTAATGCGTGAGGCTTTTTTGCCGCCAAGCGACGAAATGCAGGCTGTAGCTCAACGCTGAAATTAACATAAAACTTATGCAAATCAATTCGATCGCGGCGCTGTCAAAGTGACCGATACTCGCGTCATAGGTGGAGAATCCGCCGATAGCGACGGTAGAGAAACTGTGCCCTAACGCATCGAACCAGTTCATGCCCGCGAGCATATAGGCTGCTAGGCAGGTGAGCGTCAGCGAGGCGTAGATGTACCACAACGCTTTGGCCGTCTCGGTAATACGCGGAGTGAGCTTGGAATCTTTCAATGGGCCTGGAATTTCGGTGCGGTAAAGCGCCATGCCGCCCACCCCGAGTGTGGGCAAAATCGCCACGGCCAATACCACAATCCCCATACCACCGAGCCACTGCAGTTGTTGGCGATAGTAGAGAATTGATTCGGGCAGGAAATTGATACCGGTAATCACCGTGGCACCGGTGGTGGTGAGCCCCGAAAACGACTCGAACACCGCATCGGTAAGCGACAACGCGCCGTCGCCGAACAGCATCAGCGGCAATGAACCGAATAGCGCTAGCACCGTCCAGAACATGGCCGCGATAATAAAACCGTCGCGAATACGCAGCTCTTTACGCTCATTGCGATTAGGCAGGAAGAACAAAAGCCCGGTAAACACGGTAATCGCGATGCCGATCAAAAAGGCATCCCACACGCCGTCGCGAAACCACAGTGAGATCAGAATGGGCGGCATCATGGTCAGGCTGAATAGCATCAGCAGTAACCCTAATATACGCAGAATTACCCGCAGGCTCATTTACCTCAACTCCCTAGAAGAAGGTCAGCCCGACCTGGAACAGCCGCTCCACGTCGCGGATACGGCGCTTGTCGATGACAAACAGAATAATGTGATCGCCCGACGCCACCACCACGTTGTCGTGAGCAATCAACACCTCTTTACCGCGCACGATAGCACCGATGGTGGTGCCCTCAGGCAGGTCAATTTCATCGATGCTACGGCCCACGACTTTTGACGACTGTTTGTCGCCGTGGGCGATGGCCTCGATCGCTTCCGCCGCCCCCCGGCGCAATGAGTGAACGTTGACGATATCGCCCCGGCGCACGTGGGTCAGTAGGCTGCCGATGGTGGCCTGCTGGGGGGAGATGGCAATATCGATATCGCCCCCTTGCACGAGATCGACGTAAGCGGCGTTATTGATCAGCGTGAGAACTTTTTTCGCCCCGAGACGCTTGGCCAAAAGCGATGACATGATATTGACTTCATCGTCGTTGGTTAGCGCACAAAAGATATCGCACTCTTCAATGTTCTCTTCTTCAAGCAAGCGCTTGCTGGTGGCGCTGCCGTGAAGCACAACGGTACGGTCGAGTCGCTCGGAAAGGTGGGTGCAGCGCTCCAGGCTATGCTCGATGATTTTGACCTGATGACTATGCTCCAAGTGTTCGGCAAGGCGCTCGCCAATGTTACCACCGCCGGCAATCACCACCCGACGAAAGTCGCGTTCGACGCGCCGAAGCTCGCTCATTACCGCGCGAATATCGCGCCGTGCCGCGATAAAAAAGACTTCATCATCGGCTTCAATCACTGTGCTGCCACGCGGGATGATTGGCCGGTTGCGGCGGTAAACCGCGGCGACACGGGTGTCAACGTTGGGCATATGGCGGCGCAAAAAAGCCAAGTCTTGCCCCACCAGCGGGCCGCCATAGAAGGCCCTCACCGCCACTAGCTGCACCATGCCTCCGGCAAATTCCAGTACCTGTAGCGCACCGGGATGCTCGATCAAACGGCGAACATGGTCGGTGACCACCTGCTCGGGGCTGATCAACACATCAATGGGAATCGCTTCGTGGGCGAACAGCCCCTTGCGGGTCAAATACGCGGTGGCGCGCACGCGGGCAATTTTGGTCGGGGTGCGAAACAACGTATGCGCCACCTGGCAGGCGATCATGTTGATTTCATCGGCGCTGGTGACCGCGATTAGCATATCGGCGTCTTCACACCCCGCTTGGCGTAGCACCATGGGGTAGGAGCCTGCGCCTGTCACAGTGCGAATATCAAGCTTGGTGTGTAACTCGCGCAGCTTGTTGGCGTCGGTGTCGACCACGGTGATGTCGTTTTCTTCTCGCGCGAGGTGTTCTGCCAACGTGCCGCCGACCTGGCCGGCGCCAAGAATGATGATTTTCATCAGGTTGCCGTCCCCGTTAGTGCGCAAACACTGCGCTGCAATAGAAAGCGGCGGCTAGTGTAAACCAGCCGCCGCAAAAAAGCAGGGGAGGGCGTTATTCCAGCGTGAAGCCGACTTTCACCGTCACCTGCCAGTGGGCAACGCGACCGTCGTCGATATGGCCGCGTGTTTCTACCACTTCAAACCAGCGCATGTGCTTGACCGATTCGGCGGCTTTGCCGATGGCATTTTGCACGGCGTCTTCCATGCTTTTCTCTGAGGAGCCGGTTAGCTCAATATGCTTGTAAGTATGATGTGTCATACGTTCCTCCTTCGCGGTCTTACATGAGTTGATTCGTAAAGCGTTGGTCCGTGCGGAGAAATCTCCACGGCTTTACTTAGCAATACGCTTTTCTAGTCTGGCATAAAAAAAGCCATCGTGACTGTTGAGTTGCGGAAAAAGTTGCCGACCCGCGCCGCTTTCTCTTCCCCAGGCGACCCCCGTTGGCGTGGTAACACGCGCATCAGGCGTGCGTTGTAAAAACGCCTCAACTTGGTCGGTATTCTCTTCAGGAAGCACTGAACACGTGGCATAGAGTAGCGTGCCGCCTTCGTTCAGAAGCGGCCAGAGATTATCTAACAAGCGCGCCTGAAGCTTCGCGAGTTGTTTGATATCGTCTTTGCGGCGCAGCTTTTTGATATCCGGGTGACGCCGAATCACACCGGTGCCCGAGCACGGTGCATCAAGCAAAATAGCGTCAAAGGGAGTGCCTTGCCACCAATCGCGGGTCGTGGCATCGCCGTGGCAAAGCTCAGCCTCAAGCCCGAGGCGCGTTAACGTGTCCTCGACACGAGCGAGACGTTGGTTATCGTTATCGAGTGCGGTCAGAGCAATATCAAACTGCTCCAGTAAATGCGCGGTTTTGCCCCCCGGCGCGCAACAGGCGTCAAGCACGTGGGCGCCGGGGCGCGGCGCAATCGCAGGGCCTAACAGGGCGGCAGAGAGCTGTGCGGCTTCATCTTGTACGCTTACCCATCCGTCCGCAAAGCCGGGGAGAGTGCTGACGTCGCAAGGCGTCTCTAAGGTGATGCCGTCAGGTGCGTGGGCGCAGAGATGCGCGTCTAACCCTTGCGACGCGAGTTGGGCTAGATACGCTTCGCGGTCTTTGTGGTGCTGGTTGACGCGCAGTGTCATGGGGCCGGGCTGATTATTGGCCTCGGCGATATCGCGCCAATGGTCGGGCCACGCTTCTTGCAGCGCGGTCAAAAGCCACGGCGGGTGTTCCAAGGCAATATACGGGTCGCGGTCGACATGTGCTTGCAGGGCGTCGGCTTCGCGCTGAAGGCGACGCAGGCAGCCGTTGAGGACGCGTGTTGCCCATTCTTTACCCATAAGCCGCGCCGCGCCGGCAGTTTCGCCCACTGCCGCGTGAGCGGGAATGCGCATATAAAGCAGCTGATAAATCCCCAGTAGCAGCAGGGCCTGCACGTCCATGTCGCGCTTTTTGAACGGCTGTTTCAGTAGCTCATTGGCAAGCGCCTCTAACCGCGGCAGGCGACGGCAGGTGCCGTAGCAAAGCTCTTTAAGCAGCGCGCGATCGCGGGTAATCACACTGTGTTCATCCAGCCCGGCAAGTGAACCTTGGTCACTGAGCACCGGTGTGAGCGCGCGGGCGGCGGCGGCACGAACTTCCTGACCGCTACCGGCTTGGGGGCTGCGCGGTGAACTCATCAAGTGTCTCCTTGCGGCTTGTGGTTAACATCGTTGTCAAGAGCGTTGCCAAGATCGTTACCCAGGACATTGCCAGGGGCTAAATGCGTGTGGCGGGCGTTGAGCAATTCCCGCACTGGCATTGCTTTGCCACCGGGGAGCTGTGCTTTTGTCACTTGCAGCACCTCGTGGCCGTGTGCGCCGCAGGCGATGCGCAGGCAGTCGCGCCCTGGTGCTAACAGGGTGCCGGGGAGAGCAGGAGGGGCAGAGCCCTCTTCGGCGCTGGCCATCAACAGGCGCAGGCGCTCATCGCCCAGCGCGCACCACGCGACGGGCCACGGATTGAAGGCGCGGATTTTTGCCGCGAGTGTCGCAGCCGGCTGGGTGAAATCAAGTTCCGCCTCGGCTTTGGAGAGCTTGGCCGCGTAGGTTACGCCTTCTTCCGGCTGCGGCTTTGTTTGCGCCTGGCCAGCGGCCATGGCATCCAGCGTGTCAATCAGGGTGGTGGCGCCAAGCGCGGCCAGGGTATCGTGCAACTCGCCGCCAGTGGTGGTGGGGGTGATCGGCGTGCGCGCCTCACGCAGCACCGCGCCGGTATCAAGCCCCGCGTCCATCTGCATGATGGCAACGCCTGACTCACGATCTTCTGCTTCGATGGCACGCTGAAGCGGTGCTGCCCCGCGCCAGCGCGGCAAGAGCGAGGCGTGAACGTTGACACAGCCCAAACGCGGAATATCCAGCACCGCCTGGGGCAGCAATAATCCGTACGCCACGACGACCATGACGTCGGCGTTTAGCGCGGCTAGCGCCGCTTGAGCGTCAGCGCTTTTTAACGATGCCGGCTGGTAGACGGGCAGATCGTGCTCAAGGGCTCGCTTTTTTACCGGGCTGGGGGTGAGCTTACGCCCGCGCCCGGCAGGGCGGTCGGGCTGGGTGTAAACGCCGACGACGTTATGCTCGCTGGCCAAAAGCGCTTCTAGGCTTGCGGCCGCGAAGTCCGGCGTGCCGGCAAAAACAACGCGCAGTGATGACATGCGTTAAGCGTCCTGCTCCAGTTTGTGGCGTTTCTGCATTTTTTTCAGTACGCGATTACGCTTGAGCGGCGAGAGGTAATCGACAAATAGCACGCCTTCCAAGTGGTCAAACTCGTGTTGAATGCAGTGTGAGAGCAGGCCATCGGCTTCAAGCTCATAAGGTTCACCGTTACGGTCGAGCGCGTTGAGCCTCACTTTTAAATAGCGCGGCACGTCGGCGTAGTACTCCGGGATCGACAAGCAGCCTTCGGAGAGCAGCTCTTTTTCTTCGCCAAGCGGCGTATAGCTGGGGTTAATTAATACCAGCGGCTGGCCGCTTTCGTCGCTGACATCCATCACCACCACGCGGCGATGAACATCAACTTGGGTGGCGGCAAGGCCGATGCCGCGGGCGTCGTACATGGTGTCAAGCATGTCATCGACAAGCTTTCGAACTTCATCATCGACGTTTTCAACCGACGCGGCCTTAGTGCGTAGCCGCTCGTCGGGATACTCTAGGATCGGACGTATAGCCATGGCGTAGTAATACCGTTAAGTGGAGTCGTTAATGTAGGCGTTTAAAGCGAACAAGACCGACGCGTTGGTCGCATGGTCTATGTTCATTGTTATCGTTCATTATATCATGCCAGCAAGCGCTTGAGCATTGGGCGCCCACCGCAGGCAAATCAAACGGGAGAGCGCATGGCAAGGGATGACAACGCGAGGTATCAACGCGCCTATTGGGTATGGCAAAAGCACCCCGCAGCGCTTATCAGTGTATTACTTTTCAGGGTAATGCTTGTCAGCGTATTACTCGCGGCACCGGCCAATGCCTGGGAGCGTCTACGCAACGATGCCCCTGAGCGTTACACGGTTCAGGCGGGCGATACGCTTTGGGATATCGCCGCGCGATTTTTGCACGCGCCTTGGCAGTGGCCTGAGGTGTGGCGAGAAAACCCGCAAATCGAAAACCCGCATCTTATCTACCCAGGCGATGTGTTGACGCTGCGCGATTGCCAGGGCATGCCATGTATCCAGCTTGAGCGCAGCAAGCAAGTGGTCAAGCTTTCTCCCGAAGTACGCACGCTACCCCATCGCGAGGCGATTGAGCCGCTGCCGCGCGAGGCGGTTGAGGCGTTTTTACGCAAGCATCGGATTGTCGATAGCACCGAGGTACTGAACGAGCTTGCCTATGTGGTTGCCGGCGACGACACACGGTTGATCAGCGGCGCGGGCGATGTGATCTACGTGCGTTTAACCGATCAAGCGCGCAATAAAAGCGCGATGGTGCGCGGTGAGCCGATGGGTATCTATCGCCAAGGTGAGCCCTATGTGGGGGGCGACGGTGACGTGCTGGGGCTTGAGTTGATCAGCGTAGGAGAGGCCGTCCTGCTGCGCCGCGACGATGATATTGCGCGGCTAGAGGTGCGCCGTGCTGAGCAGGAGGTGCGCAATGATGACATCGTGCTGCCGTTGGAATCGTTTTTATTGGATGATCCCTTCACGCCCCGCGCGCCGCGCAACGACGTGAGCGGTGTGATTCTTGCGGTGCCCGGCGGCGTGCGCTTTATTGGCCGGTTGCAGGTGGTGGCGATTGATTTGGGCACTCAAGACGGCTTGCAGCCGGGGCATGTGTTGCGTGTTGATCAGCAAGGGGAGCGCGTGAACGACCCGCGCACTCAAGAGGTGTTACAACTGCCCGCCGAAGAAGCCGGGGCGCTGATGGTATTTAAACCCTATGACCACGTAAGCTACGCCTTAGTGATGGAAGCCTCCCGCGTGCTGGCGGTAGGGGATCGCGTGAGAACCTCGCGCTAGGCGCAAACGTCGTCTATCAAGGATCGTCTAACAATGGTTAGGACAGTTTCATGACGCGATAGCGCCGTAGTGGCACATCTCGTCAAAGTCGGGTCGGGATTTTATGCGATTGAAGTCCAGACCTAAGTAAGAAGAAAAGCGCTCCAGCAGATGCGCGTTGGCTTTGCGGGTTCGCCAGCGGGCGATGGAAATCACGCGCCTATCGCCTGATTGTTGCTGTCGATCCTCAAGCTTGAGCAGGTTCAGCGCGGTC